>JAEHKQ010000211.1 GCA_016838795.1 Nitrosopumilales archaeon | reverse complement strand
TTCCATGCGCCTCTTTAACATCTGAAAGATGCTTCAGCTCTTCAATGATTTCTGCATCAAATCCCAAATCACAACTAACTAAAACATAAGCTATTGCCATGATATAATTACACAAGTATCATATTTCAAGCCTCTTTAATGAAACTTGGATTTGTAAATTCTTAAATCAAACTGCTGTCATTACAAAATGTCTGCGTGAATCACACAGTTTGATATCCATCCGTAAGAAATGTGGTTCATTCTAGATAACTAAGTGAGGGCTTTAGGGCATAATATCCACTTGTCACGAATTTAGAGCCTCGCTTAGAATTTAAATTCTTAATTCTTAGTTTGAGATAAAAATTTCATGAATGTCTGTGAAAAATGTGGTGTACCAGCTTCTAGAAGTATTATATGGAACGAATGGAAGGGCGTAACTGAAATACATTATTATTGTAAAAATCATAATCCAAAATCTGAAAATTCTTAATTTATTTCTGAAATAAATGTCGAATTAGGTCATTTTGTTAGATTTCAGTGGGGTATTGCCTTTTTATAGAGAGTAAAAAGGCAAAGCACCAGGAATAAGATATGAAGTACATGTGCAGAACCTGTAAAAAAAAATGTGATAATATTCTAAAACATTTGATGACAGTACACAGATTTTCAAAAACAACTATAGAATCCCAACTCCAAACAAACCCAGATAGTTATAAAAATGCCTTTGTAAAATTAGAATAAACATTTGATACGAACTGTTAATCCTGAAAATTCTAAAACACTAAATCATTTCCAACTAGAAGTAAAATATACTGGAATTACACATTCTAATCATGTCTGAAGAAGTAAGAAAAAGGTTTGAAGAGTTTGCTAAAAGGATGGAATCAGATGAGGATATTTTCAAACTAATAGATGAAATGAATACTTACATGGAAGGAATTAGTGATAGCACGGATAATCCGTATACAAAATCTGAATTAAGTAGATTAATGATGGATTTTGGCCTAATTCGTGTATTATTAACTGGATTTAAGGCAACTGGTGAAAGTCTTGAAAAAATACGGGCTGATCTAAATAGTGCACTAGAAAGAATTAGTAAATTAGAACAAAAGAAACCTCTTGATGATCCTGAATCATTAAAGTAATTTTTGTTAAAACTGATTCATTTCTTGTATTTCATAACTCTAGGTTTATTCCAATAACTAAAGACGTCGGATTTACCTTTAAAACTGCCTTGAAAAATCATCCAGTGATCTTTCGATTAAAGAATGGTAAATTCATCAAAATTAAAATGGAAGAGGTTAAGGATATGACCAAATTCAATGATTCAATCACATTCCATATTTTAGATTCAGATAAAATTGTAATGCCTTAATTTTTAGGCGTGAAATTTCACAAGTTATAACAAAACGATTCTAACCTTGTAATGAGTTTAAGTTGAGTTATTGCATAATTACCAACTGTACTATATCGGTATTGTTAGTAAAATGTTGATGAGAAAAAATGCTAATTTGAGAACTCTGACTGTTCTGAATAAACCCACAACGATCTTACACAAGAAATACACAGAAAAATCTAAAAATAAAAGAATCGCAAAAATTCGAAGACAGCGTGGTTATCACTGGGAAGATACAATCGTTAAAAGATTCAATGCTTTAGATGACTGGAAGGCGTTTAGATTGGGCTCTCCAAGTGTGGCGCTACCTGATGTTTTAGTTGTAAGTAGCAAAAACAACACTATTTTTACCATCGAGGCTAAATCAGGTACTGGAAATACGCTTCAAGTTCCTTTTGATCAGATCATTAGATGTTTAAACTGGACTAACACATTTGTATTATACGAAACAAGAAAGGTCATTCTTGCCTTCAAATTTTTATCAAAAAAGAGAGTTGGCGTAGGAAAATATGAAAGCCGAGAATTAAGAGAATTTTTCAAAGTTTGGGATGAAACCAAAAATGCTATAGATTGTGTCTGTACATATGAAGGTAAAACCTATGCTATTCAAAGTAGGAAAAGAGTAAAATTGAATCTTAAAAATTACAAAATGCCCTTTTTTAAACCCTAGTCTACATCACAACCAAACTGAATTTCAAATGATTTTTTAGTAGTAAGATGTAAGAAATTTTATGTCATCAAATTCTGATAACAAAGAAAATGTTGAAGCCAGACTATCAACAGAAGAAGAAACAGAAAAAGAACAGTCTAAGATCGTTACCTCTCTTTTACGATCTGAAATAGAAAATGAGGCAAAAGCTGGCCCTACTCTAGATTTTGAAGAGTTTATTGATGAACGAATTTTGATCAGTAAAGATCTTTTTGGTAAAAAAGAAATGAAAATAAAGATTTTAGAAGTATCCGATGAGACCCAAATGACCCAGATTCGGTGGAAGTTTGGCGATAGAGTTAAAATAAATAAAATTTTAATTACTATAAAATATTTAGAAACTCAGCAAGTCGAAGAAGCCGAGTTTGATATTGAAGCAATAGAAAAAGAGTTAGTAGAAAAACGACATTATTCATCAAGTAATAGATGGGTACCTGTCGAAGATATTAAAAATGGTTATGCAGTAAGTTCACGACATACTTCATTAACTAGTGATGCAATGGCTCTAGATTATATTACATTTTAATTCCTAGTTTTTCTTTATTATCGGAGATTGTGACTACAAAAAACCTTTAAGGCTTATTATTTTGAAGTTGAGTTATGATAACAAAACAGATTGAAGTTAATGGTACCTCTTTTTACCTTGTATTAACTGATCAAATCATTAATCAGGTCAATAATTTAAAAAATCTCTATTCGACTGCATACGAAGACCCCGAAAGTTTTGAACAAGTCAGCTCTCAGATTTCGTCAACAATTAATGAAATCGCAAACGCTGCAGAACCAAAAGTTTCAGATAGTGACCTAGATGGATTAATTCAAGAAATTATCAAAGAAGTAGAAAATAAAGATGCTGAAATTAAAAAACAACTTAATGGCCATTCTACTAAATCAGAAAAACCAAAAAAAACTAGAAAAAAATCAAAATCAAAGTAATAATCTGTTTTAAGTATAAAATCAGAAAAAATTGAACTGGTATTAGTTATATTTTGTGATTTGTATGATAAACTATGACAGGATGTGAATGTGGGATTTGTGGTCATTTTACCGATGACGAGTGTATTAAAAATGAATGTAAATGCTGTCTAAATTTTCATCTTAGATCTGGACCAAAAACCAAAAAAGAATAAAATAATTAGTTTGTAAAAATTCTATTAATTATTATAACAACTACATTTTTTTGAGAGATGTTTAACACATCCAATGAGTTTATGATCTTGACATCCACACAATACACATTTTTTAGATGATTTTATACTAAAGATTTGTCATTTTATGTTGAAAATGTTTTCTATTGTTTCTATCAACTTTTTATCTTGAAGTGATTCAATTATTTTTAAACGAATATTCTTTAATCTATTGGGATCAGTAGAATACAAATTTGACATAGTATCTATCTCTCTTTGAAAGTCATAACTTTCAAGATAATATTTTGATCTTTTTGAAAGTTTTACAAAACTTACAGATTGAATATTTGAGGAGTTTATTTTTTTAACAACTACGCGAAGAAAGCCATTAATTTTTAATAATTCATTTTTAATTATTTTCAAATCGCCAGGTTTATCTTCTAATTCTAAAAAAATTTGATAAGAATCTAGAACTTGCTTTAGAACACCTTTGATATATTCATCAAAAGACACCATGGCATAATCAAGTAAATTTTGATCAATCTAAAAGTTTAGGACGTAGCAAATAAAATCAACCCTATAAGACAAATTTTCGAATTCCCTCTTAACTTTAAATTACTTCTTTTTGTGTTAACCACATTGCAAGAAAATGCTTTTTTAAAATGTATTATTGTCGCATGTGGCTTAGAGTATACTATCAATACTACTAGAATCGAATGTGATAAAGGCCACCTACTAGATGTCAAATATAAAAAAAATCCTTCAAATTCATTGAAAGAAGATTTTCTAAATAGACGAAATCCTGCTGGAAATATTTTTAATGAAAGTGGAGTATGGCGGTTTCGGGAATTACTAAATTTTTGTCAAATTGATACAGAAAACCATGATCAATGTGCTAAAACATTGGTTTCCTTAGATGGTGCTGAAGGCAGACAGTCTAAACCATATCATATGTCAAAAGTAGCAGATTTTGTTTCACTTCCAATTGAAAATTTATGGCTACAGCCAGAAGGATACAACCCAAGTGGTTCATTTAAGGACAATGGCATGGCGACAGCAGTAACACACGCAAAACTTGTTAATGCAAAAAAAATTGTTTGTGCGTCCACAGGAAATACATCTGCTTCAGCTGGCATGTATGCTGCAAATGAAGGGATTGAATGTGATGTGTATATCCCAGCAGGTCAAATAGCTCCTGGTAAATTGAGTCAAGCTTATCAATTTGGGGCACAAATCATTGAAGTCGATGGAAATTTTGATGATGCATTGGCTAAATCATTACAAGATGCAAAAAAATTTGACGGTTATACAGTCAATTCAATAAATCCATTTAGAATAGAAGGACAGAAGACTATTCCGTATCGTTCATTAGAATATCTAAACTGGGACGCACCAGATTGGATTGTATATCCTGGTGGTGCATTAGGTAATACTTCAAGCTGTGGAAAATCTTTGATGGAATTATATGATTGGGGATGGATTAAAAAAATCCCTAGAATAGCTGTAATTAATGCAGAAGGAGCTAGCACCCTGTCAGATCTTTACAATGGAAAATTTAATGGCGAAGAATTACGTTGGAATAAAGGAACGCCAAATTCTGAATTAATTCAAAAATATTATACTGATTTGGATAATAAAGGAATACGACCAAAAACAAAAGCTACTGCAATACAAATTGGTAGACCATCTAACATTCTCAAAGCATTAAGAGCATTAGAATTTACAAATGGAGTAGTTATCACTGTATCAGATATTGAAATGCTTGATGGTATGGCAGTTGTTGGTTTAAACGGATTTGATTGTGAAATGGCTTCTGGATCTGTTCCTGCAGGAATAAAAAAACTCGTTAACGATGAAATTATCAAAAAAGATGATGTGGTAGTTGGCATACTTACTGGCAGACAAAAGGACGCAATGCTTCCTGTAGATTATCACAATAATCCTGAAAATCGTTTTGCAAGACCACCAAAAAATTAGCCTCATTTAATCAAATTTTTGTCAATGTTTGTAGAAAAATTACACTCAAGCCTTAAAAGTCAGTTTTGCGAATTAGATGTAATTAAGGAAATGTGGTGGTATCAAAAATAAAATGGATAACCAATGTCGTTATTCAATTCAATTTTTTGGAGGTATAAATGGCTGAGTTTTGGATTGTGATGGTAGTTTTAGCCATCTTAATTGGTCTTTCTGGATTTTTTAGTGGATTAGAAGTAGCCTTGGTCGGGACAAGCAAATCTAAGGTACAACAACTATTAAAACAGAAAGTAAAAGGAGCGAAGGCATTACACAAACTAAAATCTAACCCCGGTTGGATGATGTCAAGTGTCAATTTAGGAAATAATCTTGTTAATGTAGCAGCATCGGCACTTGCAACAAGTATCGCTATAGAACTATTTGGCAATAATGGTTTAGGAATTGCAATTGGTATAATGACGTTTTTTATTTTAGTTTTTGGGGAAATTACACCTAAAACGTATTGTAATGCAAACGCAACAAAAATCTCATTAAAATTCAGCCCTGTTTTACTTGCATTTAGTTATGCACTTTATCCTATAGTCAAACTTTTTGAAATCATTACTCGTGGCATAGTAAAGATAACTGGTAGCAGTTATCATCCACCTGCATTAACTGAAGAAGAGATCAGAGGAGTTATTGATCAAGGATTAGTTGATAAAGCAATTGAAGAAGATGAAAGACAATTAGTTCATGATGCATTACAATTTGATGATATTGTGATTCGCTCTGTAATGCTTCCTAGACCAAAAATGTTTACTCTTCATTCAAAAATGCTTTTGTTTGAAGCATTGCCACAAATCAACCAAAGTGGACATTCACGAATTCCAATTTATGATGCTAATAAAGATGACATTGTTGGGTTTATTCATGTAGCTGATATCTTGAAAGAAATGGAAAAGGACAATAAAATGATAAAACTTGAACAAATTGCTAGAAAGCCAATTTTTGCCTCACAGGAAAAAATGGTTAGCTCACTTCTAAAAGAGATGAAAGGAAGAAAAATTCACATGGCCATCGTACTGGATGAGTTTGGTGGAGTTGAGGGCCTAGTCACAATGGAAGATTTATTGGAAGAAATTGTTGGAGAAATTGAAGATGAAAAAGATAAGCCAAAACCATCGCAATTTCAGTCAATTGATAAGGACACAATCATTACAGATGGTGATATCGAGATAGATACCATAAATAAAATTTTTAAGACAAAAGTTCCTCTAGGCGATGATTATGCATCGCTTAATGGTTTGTTGCATGAGAGACTACGAGATATTCCAAAAGAAGGCGATAAAATTGAAGTTGATTCATTACGAATTGTTATAGAGAAAGTATCAAAGAATAAACCAGAAAAAATCAGAATCGAACGAATGAACAGCTAATTCTTTTTTGCAAAATGTTCTTCAAGAGTTTTTTTCTTTTCTGTCATATGAAATAATTCTTCAGTATGATTAAGCGCATCTTCATATGATCTTTGGAATAACATGGCTTGCATGAGCAGATGATTTTCAGGAATGACTATTCCTGTTTGATCATCAGAATACATCATTTTGATGGTGTCTTCAATTGATTCTAACATATTTGCGTGAATGTGAATCATGTTTGTATCTGTAAAGCTAAATCCCATAGTAATAGCAAAGTCTCTCACATCTTTGGTTCCCTTTGCAGTCCATAATGTAGCAACACCATATTCATCTTTGAAGATGTCTAAAATTTCAGATGGTTTAGGTGATCTATCTTTAAATCTAATGTCCATAATGTGAAGATGCATTTGTCTTGTCGGAACTTTGATTGCACGCAAAAATAAAGGCGTTTCTTTACCCATGTAACTTTTAACATCATCACTATGATGCGGATTTTCACTCCATTCAATAGAATCAGTTACTTTCTTGTCTGTCTGTTCAATGTCTGCCCATCTTCTAACTAATGTAACATCAAATCTAACTAGTCTATCGCCATATTTTTCTCGAAGAGGTTGTAAGATCCTTCCCATACCTGTTACATTACAACTTCCTTGCATAACGTGTTTTTTCCCAAAAGCTTCTTTGTAATTTGTTCTAGAATTAAACAGCAAATCAGAAACAGCCTTTTCACCATAAACTGTTTCACCGCCCTGATAAATCGCCATAATGCCTTTTGGCTCATACAGATTTTTTTTATTAAGATAGCCATATCCTTCAGGCGCAGTATCAATAACCAAGTCACAATCATCCAAGGCAGACTCAATACTGGCAGTTATTTTGAAATCTTTGAAGGAATCCATTTTTTTTTCAGGAACGTAGACGTTCAAACCTTGAGAAATCGCTGCTTCAACCTTTTCATCAGGTGAGTACTTCCCAATCCCGATTATTGTAATCTCTGGGTCATCTTTAATGAAAGACATTATTCGACTACCAATTGTTCCATAACCATTCACAAAGATTTTCTTCATGAGTTGTCATCAAAACTGGCATTTATTTAGATTTAAATCACAATGCCTAAATTCAACTGGGAAAGCAACTGATTTGTGATATTACATGGTCCATCATTAGGAGTTGGGGCTGGCATTACAGCTGTAGTTATAGTTGCTGTATTTTTTGGAATGAGTACCTTTGGACAAGAAAAAGAATTAGTTTTAGAAGAGGCTGAAATTCCAAATACAACATCTCAAGAAATTGGGCTGTCAGTTTTTACTGAAAATGGTTCTCCGTATCTAGGAGATCCAAATGCACCAATAACTTTGGTAGAATTTGGTGATTATCAATGCTTTTTTTGTAACAAGTTCTTTCATGACACAGAACAAAAACTACTGGAAAATTATGTGGATACTGGTAAAGTCAAGATAATCTTTAAAGACTTGACAATAATCGGGCCTGATTCAATAACTGCTGCACATGCTGCGCATTGTGCAGATGATCAAGGTTTGTTTTGGGAATATCATGACACACTTTACAACAATTGGAATGGTGAAAACAATGGATGGGCAAGTTCTGAAAACCTGTTAAGAATGGCTCAGGATGTTGGTTTGAATATTGATGAATTTACAGATTGTATGCTAAATGAAATTCATACACAAATCATTTCTGCAAGTAATGCTGACGCAAGAACCCTAGGTCTTACTGGCACCCCGGCCTTTTTTGTAATTAGTCCTAACAACCAAGTTACAAAAATCCCTGGAGCACAACCATTTCATGTATTTCAAAAAATTTTTGATTCTGAACTAGAAATATAGAAAATTTGTAGATCAAATCCTAAATCATAAAGTAAAAATGGCAAATTTTTTTACCCAGATAAGACAGATTTAGCTCAAAAGCCTTTTAAGACCATTCACAACGGCTAGCTCATGGCTGCCGGAATTGATGATATCGCAGTGTACATTCCTAGATTGTATGTTGATGCGTCAGATTTTGCTCATGCAAGAGGCATGGATCCTGCAAAACTCGAAAAAGGCCTTGGAGTCTCAAAAATGGCCATGGTTGACACAAATCAAGATCCTGCATGCCTTGCAGCAAACGCTTGCCTGAAAATTATGCAAAAAAACAAACTTTCTCCTGAATCTATTGGGAGATTATATGTATCCACAGAATCCGCATTTGATGAATCAAAGGCAATGAATTCGTATGTTATCGGAATGTTGGAGCAAGTTTATGGTAGTAGTTCATTTGAACACTGTGGCGGAGTTGAAACAAAATTTGCATGTGTTTCAGGATCTTATGCATTGTATGATAATACCAATTGGATTAGGGCTGGAGAGGCTGAAGGCAAAAATGCGCTTGTTGTTGTATCTGATATTGCAAAATATGATTTAGGTTCTTCTGGAGAAGCGACGCAAGGAGCTGGTGCAATAGCTATGCTATTAAATGACAAACCAAGACTTTTGGCCTTTGACCCAAAGGTTACAGCTACATCAATCAAAGATGATTATGATTTTTATAGACCATTTGGAAAGGAAACCCCAATTGTTCATGGTCAATATTCCAATCTGCTTTACTTGATTCAAGTACGAAAAGCACTTGAAGCTTGGAAAAATAAGGTAATTTCATCAGGATTACTTGAAATAGGAAAAGATGAGACGATTTTAGATTACATCGATTATTTTAACATGCATCTTCCATATGCAAACATGGGTAAAAAGGCTCTCGCATATTTGATTCGTCATGAATGGAGAAGTTTACCAAGATGGAAACCACTAATTGATAAGATTGGTATGGCAGAACCCCAGCCAAAGGACCCACGTGGAACTATAGAATCTGTTCTAGGTGATCAAGAGTTTATGGAAAAAGATCATGAGTTTACAAAACGATTTACTAACACTGAAGAATTCCAGGAAGTTTATGAATCGAAACTCGCAAGTTCATTAATAGCATCGAAAATGATTGGTAATTTGTATACAGCATCATTATATCTTGGATTTAGAAGTAGTTTAGAATTTGAATATCAAAAAGGTGTTGATTTAGCCGGAAAACGAATTGGGTTTGGTTCCTATGGCTCGGGTGCTAGTGCCATGGTTTTCAGTGGAGTGATTCAGCCAGAATACGAATCAGTAGTTAAAGACATGAATATTGAGGCTGAAATCGGCACTAGAAAGAAACTTTCTCTCGAAGAATATGAAAAAATTCATGAAAATAAGCTAACCATAGATCAATCACTTTTATCTCCAAAAAAAGAATTTGTTTTAGTTGAGATACAAACAAAACCTGAATATAGAGGCGAACGTCGGTACAGTTTCAACGAATAGAGTTTTAACTCAACTCAATTTAGGATTTTCAAATCAAAATTATTTTGGAAGATTTTTGCCATCTGATCAATGTCTAAAGTCTGAAAGAAAGGAATGGATCCTAAAACAGAAATTCCTGTGATGTCTTCAATGTCATCTTTTAAAATCTTAACATCATAACCATTTGGATCAATATCATTAATTATAATTCCTTTAACTCTAA
>JAEHKQ010000210.1 GCA_016838795.1 Nitrosopumilales archaeon | reverse complement strand
TAAATGTCCTAGATGTAATAAAAATAAATTTGATGAAGAAATTAATTTGTGTTCAGATTGTGGTTATAGCATAGAAAGTTTTGGTAGTCCTACTTAATCCTGAAAATTCTTAATTCTTAGATTTGATGTGAACTATTAGAGATGAAAGGAAATAAAATGAAAGCAATGCAACCGCCTGATACATTTTGGGATAAAAGATCCAAGAATTATGATAAGAGGTATAAGAAGAAAAATTATTCCCTTTATAAAAAAACTATCGATGGTGTCAGGTCACTGTTAACCAATTCGGATGTGGTGTTAGACTTTGCTTGTGGGACTGGAGAAATCAGTCTGGATATTGCGCCCCATGTTCAGAAAGTCCTTGGTATCGATATATCCAAAAAAATGATTGCGTTGGCAAATAAAAAAGTGCGAGAACGCCAGATTGACAACGCCAGTTTCAGTCAAATTGACGCATTTGACCAAAGACTAGAAAGTAATTCTTTTTCGGCCATTTTGGCATTCCATATTTTTCATTTGGTAGATGATGCCCCCAAGGTATTGACTCGACTAAATGACTTGTTGGCACCTGGAGGATTGTTAATTTCACAAACTCCGTGTTTTGGTGAGAAAGGTTGGCTTTTTAGGTCCATGATAAGTCTTGCTCAAAAATTGGGACTGGCACCGCCAATTCGCAGTTTAAGGATTCCTGAGTTAGAATCACTGGTGTCCAGCACTAATTTTGAGATTTTTGAAACTAAAATTCAGTATGAAAAGTATTCGGTTCAATGGATTGTAGCGAGGAAAGTGAAGAAATGATGCATCCTTGATTAACATTTGATACGAACTGTTAACTGTTGTCTAAAAATAATACATCATTGATTTATCAAACTACTTAAATTATAGATTTTTTTAAATCATTTATGAGTCAAGCAACGATTACGCCAGAAATTGCAAAATTATTTCAAGGGAAAAATTTTGTCTCCTTTTCAACCTTGATGAAAGATGGCTCTCCTCATGTAGCCCCAGTGTGGGTTGACATTGATGGAAACACAATTTTGATAAATACAGCAGTGGGAAGAGTGAAGGAAAAGAATGTCAAGAGGGATAATCGAGTTGCCCTGTCTATTTTTGATCACCAAAATCCTTACGACATGGTAGCGATAAGAGGGAAAGTCATTGAGCTTACAACAGATGGCGCTGATGAACATATCGATAAACTTGCCAAGAAATATTTTGGGCTTGATAAATATCCGTACCATTCACCTGATGAAAAAAGGATTATTGTGAAAATTAAACCTGAAAAAATCTATCGTATGCAACCTCCACCACAGAAATAGAAAACCAAACCTTGAGAAATTTTACGTTGTAATGATTTTTCTGACCTTTGAGAGTCAAGTCAAGTCATTGTCATTCCAGGATAACCTGAATTTTCCCTCAATTTTTTCAAATTTCATTGTCCCACCTTTTTGAAAAGTCATCTTGTGAGTTTTTCCTTCCAAATCAACTATTTCGATCGTGCAACTATCCCTCAAACATTCAAAATTCACAGGAAACCCAAATGTCCTTTTCCATTCATCAAGTTTGAGATCGAAATATTGTGCAGTGTAAAGACTTCCCATGAATTTACTTATTTTAAAATTAGAAAAAGATTTTCCAACAAACAAACTCACGTCATAACGATAGTCATTACCTAGTTCTTGGCTAAAATTACACACGGAGGAGGGACTTTGCCTTTTTACTCTTTATCGATAAATTCGTTTAGACCTGAATTACATTTGATACGAACTGTTAATCAAGTTCAAACGTTTTGATCATCATTAAGTAGTTCGGAAACTAAACTATAATCATGGCAGAAAAAATATCGGCAAGTGATCTAAAGGCGCAAAAGGACGATTTTGTAATAATAGATGTGCGAGAGGCCGATGAACTTGCAGGTGGAAAAATAGAAGGTTCAATCCACATGCCTCTTGGTCTGACAATTCGTAACGCTAAGAAGAAGCAAATTGAAGATTTAAGAGGAAAAAAAATTTGTACGTACTGCGGAACAGGTTATAGAGGAAATATTGCTGCCGAAGAGCTGTCCAAAGAAGGATTCAATGCGGTTACCTTAGATGGAGGTTATCCATCGTGGAATCAATCTTAATTCCTTTTTTTAT
>JAEHKQ010000209.1 GCA_016838795.1 Nitrosopumilales archaeon | reverse complement strand
TTACAACTATCGCAAATCAAAAGAATGCTATGATAATTGCTTCATCAGATTTTACTCACTATGAACCAAATGAATTTGCTCATGAGCAAGACAAAGCGTTAATTGAACCAATACTTGATTTGGATATAGAACAATTCTACAAAGTTCTTCATGAAAAAAATGTCACTGCTTGTGGATACGGTGCAATTGCATCAACTATGGTTGCTTGCAAAAAATTGGGGGCAACAAAAGGAGAGTTACTCAAATACGCTACTAGTGGCGACGTAATGGGAGATACAAGTTCTGTAGTTGGATATGGATCTATAATTTTCACTTGATTTCAAAAGCATCGGCCCCAGGCAAGGTAATCCTGTTTGGTGAACATTTTGTTGTGTATGGAAAAAAAGCGATTCTTGCTTCTATTGATAAAAGAGTAACTGTGACCTCAGAAAAAAATGAGGAAAATACTATTTCAGTAAAATCAAACTTGGGTCAGCTAACAAAACCCAATACTGTATTAATTGAAGAAATTAATTCTCCATTAAAACCATTTTTGTATATTGCAAAAAGTATGATAGATCAATTCAAATTTAAAGGTGGAATTAATATTGTCATTAATTCTGAGATTCCATCTGGAATTGGATTAGGTTCTTCGTCTGCCTGTTGTGTTGCTGGTGCAGCATCTATTTCTAACCTTTTTACAAAACTTTCAAGAGAGGAGATTATTGATCTTGCTGTAAAAGCAGAACAAACAATATTCAAAAACACATCAGGGGCTGACTGTACAGTATGTACTCATGGTGGTATTATTGAATATGAAAAGAACACTGGTTTTAAAAAAATTAATTCAAAAAATAATTTCATTTTAATTATTATTAATTCTGGACAAACACATTCTACGAATCTAACAGTTTCTAAAGTAAAAAATTTCAAAGAAAAAAATGAGGAAAAATTTTTGACTTTATGTGAAAAAGAAGAGCTGTTAATTGAAAATATTAAACAGGCTCTTGAAAAAAATGATCTAACAGTTATTGGGAAAAGTATGATAGAAAATCAAAAATATTTGGAAGAAATTGGCGTATCAAATGACAAACTTCGTGAAATGTTAGTATCAGTAGAAAATTCGTCTTATGGAGCAAAAATCACTGGGGCTGGCGAGGGAGGTTGTATAATTGCATTAGCTGATGATTCTAACTTAGAAAAAACAATGAATTATCTTCGTAGTAAAAATTACGAATGTTTTTCAGTAAAAATTGATTCTAAAGGTCTGGATACTTTTTAACTACCCATTTGTCTGAAAACAACCATGATTCTTATCAAACTTGGTGGTTCAGTTATCACTAACAAAGGAAAACCGCTTTCTCCAAGAAGAAAATCAATAGATAAGATTGTAAGAACGTTAAAAAAAATCAATGAACCTATTGTTATTGTCCATGGTGGTGGTTCCTATGGACATTATTGGTCTATCAAATATGATATGCACGCAAAACCAGCAAAATACAGTACTCATGGGGTATCAGTAGTAAAAAATTCTATGATTGAATTAAATAAAATAATTCTTGATTCTTTTTTGAAAAACAAATTAAATCCTTACTGTTT
>JAEHKQ010000208.1 GCA_016838795.1 Nitrosopumilales archaeon | reverse complement strand
CAAATTTTTCTTGTACACTGGAAGAGGGCCATCTGGACACACACACATAGGACACTTGGTTCCATGGGTTTTTGCTAAATGGCTTCAGGATAAATTTAATGTGAATATGTATTTTCAGTTAACAGATGATGAAAAATTCTATTCGAAACAAAATCTCAGTCTTGAAGAAACGAAAAAATTTGCGTATGAAAATGCTCTTGATTTTATAGCATTAGGGTTTAAACCAGAAAATACTAAGATCATCATTGATACGGAAAATATACAAACTCTTTATCCTATTGCCGCGCAGATTGCAAAAAAAATCAATTTCTCTAATACTAAAGCAGTTTTTGGTTTTACTAACGATACAAACATTGGAATGATTTTCTACACATCACTTCAATCAGCTCCGTGCTTCATTGAAGACAAACCTGTACTTATTCCACTTGGAGTTGATCAGGATCCTCATTTTAGACTAACAAGAGATGTGGCACCCAAAATTGGGAAACCAAAACCAGCATTGATTCACAACATTATGATACCAAGCTTACAAGGACCAGGTGGTAAAATGTCCGCCTCTAAGGAAAATACTACAATTTACACAACAGATTCTCCAGATGTTGTAAAAATGAAAATTAACAAGTATGCATTTTCCGGTGGTAAACCAGATGTTGAACAACATAGAAAGGAAGGAGGGAATCCTGACATTGATGTTTCATATCAATACCTAAGAATTTTCTTTGAGCCGGATGACAATGCCCTAAAAAAAATTCATGATGATTACAAATCTGGAAAAATGCTTACTGGTGAATTAAAGGCAATTTTGATTGAAAAAATAAATAATTTTCTTAAAATTCATCAAGAAAATAGGGAAAAGGCACGAGACAAGATTGATAAATTTCTTTTCGAGAATTAATGAAACTTAGAGTTTGTTGTAGAGATAAATATGAAGCACAAAAACTTGTTAGTTTAATTTATCGCGATGATGATAATGATACATTTGTTACAAAAATTTTGAATGTTATTGAAAACGAAGTAGTTGTGTCATTAAAAGATAGATCTGCTCATAGTATTCTTTTGAAAGATAGCCAAAATGTAAAGGCTCTTGTTGATTTTCTGCAATCTATTTTTGAAAAAAAACATAAGATAGTAAGCACAGCTATATTTCAAGACGAAGTTGAAGTAATAAAAGAATAGGACTAAACCAATGATTTATCCATTTCAGTTTCTAGAATTTCTTGAACCTTTAGGAAATATAGTTTTGTAGAATATGGCATTTGATCAATATTATTGTCAACAGCAACCACAAAATACCTAACTGCTCGTTTTGAGATATCTAGATTAAATTTCAATGGAAGGATTGGATCCTGATTCACCTTGATTTTATCTTGTAGCCATGGAGGAGCCATTTCCTTAGTTTCTTTGATGATTTTCCCGTACCAAAAGGCAAGGCTCTCTGGATGCAGACCCCTTTGGAGGTTAGCTACATCATTATTGATTTGATGCATCATGTGATTGATTATTGGCATGAATGGGGATTGAGATTTTTTGTTTTATCTAGATGACTCAAAGATAGACAAGTTGATTGTCAATTCAAGACGCATTTCCTTCATAGTCAATTTCAGATTTTTTAATTCTGGATGTTGAGATCCGTTTTCCATCTTCAGCTAGAACCATTGGTACAATTATGATCTCAACTTTAGGCAAATTTTTTTCTGTTCTCAATTTGTTAAGAATCTCGCCCTGATAACTTGTTTCTTCACTAACAACTAAAGCTTGAACATTTCCTTCTAGAACTGCAGGTCCAAAGTCATTATCGAGCTTACTAATTCTAAACATTGAATTTGGAAAATTTTTTTGAATTAAGGAAGTTAGTGTCTCAAGACGAACAGAATAATTATTTGTAATTTTTTTCCCTTTTTTTTCTGCTAGCTCATCACTAGTTAATCCAATGATAACATTGGATGAGATTGAAAATGCTTTTTCCAATAATTCCGTGTGTCCCTTATGAATAATGTCAAAAGTTCCACCTGTTGCAACTAATTCATATTTTGCCATAAGTTTATTTTGTATATTCTAGGAAAATAAATCTACTAAGTTACCGCAACTAACATTATTGGTCCTTTTGAGGCTAGAGGGACTGCATTTGGATCCCACACAAATGTTTCTATGATATACAACCCCTTATTTTGTGGAGTCCATTCCACCAAAGGAGATTGCATTCCTGTGGATTGAAATATTCCTTCAAATTTTCCAATAAACTCGACAAATCCCTTTTCAGATTGTTTAACTTGAGCATAGTAAACAAAAGGTTGTTCAAATGTATCTTGATCAGAGGAATATTGAATCGAAACATTACTTTCTATGTTAATTGTTGTTCCTTGAGGAAAAACACCAGAAAGTTTGTTTCCATCAGAATCATTCATTGAAATGTCGTTTATTGTTATAATTTTTGTAAAAGCTTGTGGATCAATCTCAACTGAAGCTACATTGGAATTATAATTAGCTGATTCGGCAAATAGTGTATAACTAACTGATCTAGTGTCATAATCTTCATCAAATTCAAAATCAATCGTAGATCCAGGCTCGATCGCTTCTTCAAGTTCTATTGTTGAAAGGGAAAGAATTCTAGGAGGTTGGAAGACATCTACAAAGAAAAGATGAATTTTTGTTTCAGAACTACTAACCGAACCATCATTTGTTATACTTCCAGAAATTTTTATCGTATCTGTAATTGAGGAAACCTCTGAATTCAAGTTTAGAGATTCATCCTTTGGAGTAGCCGAATTAAAACCAAGGAGGTTGACAGAGACACTAGTGATTGCAGCGTTTGGACTAGTTGATCTAATTATGTAAGGTGATTTTGAAAAGGGAGGAATTACATCTAGTATGGTGCTTCCAATTGCAGATTCAAGAGGTTGTTTGTTTATGTCATCATAAAAACCAACCCAGATTTTTACTGCAGTTATTGGAAAGCTTTTGGTATTTTCAACCTCGCCAAGAATTATTGTGTGACCCATATCGTCTTTGAAATAGTTAGGAGAAAAGCTAGTCAGTACAATTCCTAAGGCAGATGGTTTATCAATTCCTTGAGAAAAACTGGAACTAATTGGAAATAAAATTAAAACTAAAAGTAATGACAATATGATCTTTTTCATATAATGGCAATGGCTAAAAGTGATTAATTTTGTGCGACATATCATAAAGTGGACAAGGTAGGTTACAAGGTTTTACCTAATTACATCTGATAGTAAAATAAGATATAGTAATTTTTAAAGTAAATTTATCTTCGTTTTTTCATTCCTGTAATGATAATGAAGTATACTAAACCTGGAGCCAGACCCACAATGAGGGGAATCCATACTGGCCATCCATCTGCCGCTGATACCATGAATATGTCAGTTTTACTAATCATATTTAAAGCCATCTTGGATTCTGGAAATCTGAATTGATCGACTTAAAAAATTGAATGGACTGAAGGGGAT
>JAEHKQ010000207.1 GCA_016838795.1 Nitrosopumilales archaeon | reverse complement strand
TTTGTTTTTGCACTTTGATTGAAAAAAGATCTTCTAGTATTCTAGTTGCTAAATCTTCTTTATTTTTCTCAGAGAACTTTGCCAAATCCCTTTCAAGAAATTTTTCGGCTCGTCTAGATTCAGCGAGGGAAAATCTTCTGATCAATGTCTGCATACCACTTAATTTCAGAAGAACTACAACTAATAGAAATGAAAATACCTCTCGTGGCAACATGGCATCTTTGGCATGTTCATCTATGTCAGAATGATAGATTTTGCCTTCAGCCGCCACCTCAATTCTATGGTACGCCTTATCCACAATTAGTTTTAGATCTGGGTCTGTTCCAAATTGTTCTAGAGTGAATCCCTTATCCTTAAGATATTGACCTGAATCAGCAAGGAATGGATATTTTGCCATCTCATCTTGGCCCAAGTTTATCATACAATCTGTTCCAAATCTCTCCTTAAAAATCTGGTTTGATTTAAGATCTGAATTATTTCTAAAATTGTGATTTAAATTATGTTTTTTAGAGTTTTCAATATGCAGATCGGCTGCCATGTTTCAATATCTGGATCTGTGGATAAAGCTGTAGATAATGCAACGGAACGAGATTGCACAGCATTTCAGATTTTTACACGTAGCCCAAGGAGTTGGCATGCTAAAGATCTTGTTGATGCTGATGTAAAAAACTACAAAGAGAAACTTGATCAGAGCCAAATAGATAGATTTGCAACTGTAGCACACATGCCCTACCTGCCAAATCTTGCAACACCAAACCCAGACGCGTATAAAAAATCCGTGAATACATTGATCAAAGAAGTAGAAAGATGTGGTAAGCTTGGGATACCATATCTTGTTACTCATCTGGGCAGTCACTTGGGAACAGGAGAAGAAAATGGGATCAAAAGAATTGTAAAAGGATTAGAAAAAGCAGCGACTCTAAAGAACGATGTAATGATTCTATTAGAAAATACTGCTGGACAAAAAAATTCCGTAGGATCAGATTTTACTCAGCTTGGTTCTATATTTTCTAAATTAAAACCAGCAAAAAGATTTGGAGTATGTTTTGATACATGCCATACATTTGTTGCGGGATATGATCTTAGAACAGAGAAAACCGTAAAGGAAACCTTTAGAAAATTTGACGATTCTGTTGGTCTTGAACACTTGAAGATTTTACATCTTAATGATTCAAAGGGAGAATTAGGTTCAAACCTGGATCGTCACTATCACGTTGGACTTGGAGGGATTGGAGAAAAAGGAATGTCAGCAGTGATAAAATTAATGAATAAAAAGAAAATTCCAATAATTTTGGAAACACCGATTGATGACACCTGGGATGATTTTGCAAATATCAAAAAAGCAAAGGAGCTTGCATGACTAAGAATTTATTCCATTAGGCGAGTCAATCCATGATGAATTACGATGATGTAATGAAACTTGCCTTAGAGCGGGGCTTTTACTTTCCAAGCTGTGAGATATATGCGGATGCACAGGCTGGTTTTTGGGAGTATGGACCAGCAGGTGTTGGTTTGAAAAACAAGTACTTGGAATTGTGGAGAAGAGAACTCGTTAGACGAGACAATATGTTAGAGATTGATGGTTCACAAATAATGTCACAATCTGTTTTTGAGGCATCAGGACATCTTACAAGCTTTGCAGATCCAATTATACAATGCAAAAATTGTAAATCAACATTTAGAGCTGACAGATTAATTTCCGAAAAAACAAAGATAGAGATTCCTGAAAGTGCAGACCTGATAGACTTTGATAAAGCCATTTCAGAAAATAATCTCAAATGTCCAAGCTGCCAAGGAGATTTTGAAGCAGCTAAAAAATTTAACATGATGTTCAAGGTAGGGATAGGACCAGATGGTGAGCCTGCGTATCTCAGACCTGAAACATGTCAATCGATCTTTGTTGATTTTCCAAGACTTTACAAAACAATGCGGGGGAAGTTACCATTTGGCGTTGCGCAAATAGGTAAAAGCTTCAGGAATGAGATTTCACCAAGACAAAGTTTGCTTAGATTGAGAGAATTCTACCAAGCAGAAATTGAGGTATTTTGTAACCCAAACAAATTAAATGATTTAGAAAAGTTTTCCGAGGTTCAAGACACTGTGATTAGAGTTCAGCTAGATGAGCTCAAAGAGATGACATGCAA
>JAEHKQ010000206.1 GCA_016838795.1 Nitrosopumilales archaeon | reverse complement strand
TCTCCTTGCTTTGCTAGTCTAACCTTTTCTTTTGCCCTTGACATTTCATAACGCATTTGTGCTAATTTTACTTGCAATTTTGATTCAGCACTAGAAGTCCTACTTTGAAAAATTTCAAGAATTAACGCCTCTCTATCCAAAATATTTCTGTGTAATTTTGAAGCAAGGTTGTAGTTTTGGCTAGGTTTCAGAATCTCATCATAAACAATAACATCTGGTCTGATTTTTTTTGCAATATCTTCTAACCCTTCGATAATTTCTTCACTAATTCCAAACTTTGGCCTTTTCAAAAATCTTTGCTTAATGATATGGGCTACTTGATATCCTGCAGAGTCACAAAGCGCAGTTGCCTCGTTTATGATCTCCTCCTCATCATAAGTAATCAAAATTGCAGTTTTCATATTACCCAGATTTTATGGGCTAACTTGTTTTCTTTAAAGCCTTCTCGATATTGATCCTATGAACTAATATTTAGAGGAATTTGGTCTATGTCTAATGGATCATGTGCTAAAACTCAAGCACACAATTGATGCTTTATTTGGGAATGGGATTTCGAAACACCTTCCAAAGGATATTGAGATTACCTTTTCAAAAAAGAATGGACGAATTAGGAATGTGTACCATGATGGCAAATTGCTTTGTACTTTACGAATAGATGGTGGTCTATCAATCAGTCTCTTTTTTGCTCAAAAACTTTTGAAAAGTAAAAAATTCAAAGAAAATTGTCTAGAAATAAATTCTGACGCAAAACCCTTTGTTGAGGAAGGAAGATCTGTTTTTTGTAAACATGTTGTATGGTGCGGAAAAAATGTAATGATTGCAACTGATACCCCTGTATTGTTCAAAGGGAATGTCATTGCCGTTGGTAGAGCGGTTCTATCATCAAATATGATGATGAGTCAGAACAGAGGAGTTGCTGTAAAAATTAGGGATAGTTTAAAAAGACACGAAAAAGGAAAAGGAACGTCATGATGCGAGGTGGAAATCGCCAGATGAGAAGGATGATGGATAAGATGGGATTAGACATGGAAGAAATCCCAAATGTTCAGGAGGTCATCATAAAGACTGACAAAAAAGAAATCATTATTTCAAAACCACAGGTTACTGAAATGAAGGCCAAGGATAATTCTATTTTCACGGTTACTTCAGATGGTTATGAGGAAAAGGAGCTCGACGTTCCTATTTTCTCAGATGAGGATATTCAATTAATATGTCAACAAGCTGGTGTTGATGAAGAAAAGGCAAAAAATGCATTAGCTGAGGTAAAAGGTGATCTGGCAAGAGCCATTCTCCTATTAACCAGTGGCTAACCGAAAATTATGCAGTAAAACACGTCGTGTAAATTGTTTTGAAGGCATAAACCTATATCCCTCAAAACGGCTATCTTTTTTATCGATCCACTACAAAAT
>JAEHKQ010000205.1 GCA_016838795.1 Nitrosopumilales archaeon | reverse complement strand
AGTGCTAATATGGACACTGTAACCGAATCTGGAATGGCTGTTGCAATGGCGCGAGAAGGTGGTATTGGTATAATTCATAGATTTTTGAGTATTGAGGATGAGGTTAAAGAGGTTCAGAAAGTTAAGAGATCGGGAAGCGTTATGATTGAAAATCCTTACACGATTACACCTGATCAAACGGTTAGTGATGCAATCAACTATGCACAAGAACAGGGGGTTTCTGGCCTACTTGTTACTGATTCAGAGCTAAAATTAGTTGGGATACTAACTGATCGAGACCTAATATTCGAAACAGACTTGTCCAAACTAGTTAAGGACGTGATGACCAAAGACGTCATTACTGCAAAACTAGGAATTAGTCTTGAGGACGCGAAAGAACTTCTTCATAAACATAGAATCGAAAAACTTCCTCTCATAGATGATTCAAAACATGTAAAGGGTTTGATCACAAGCAAAGATATCACAAACATAGAAAATTTTCCTGCTGCCTCAAAGGATAAAAAAGGACGACCACTTGTAGGCGCAGCAGTTGGAGTTAAGGGAGACTTTATGGAACGTGCCGAATCTCTCTTGGAAGCAGATGCTGATGTTTTGGTAGTTGATATTGCTCATGGACATAGTGAGAACGCAATAAGCACTGTGCGTCATATCAAAAAAGCATTTCCAGATAGTGAATTAGTTGCAGGCAATGTGGCAACTGCAAAAGGCGCTGAAGATCTCATTAAGGCAGGTGTTGACGCTGTTAAAGTTGGTGTAGGCTCTGGTTCTATATGTATAACACGTGTGATAACTGGTTCAGGTGTTCCACAGTTAACCGCAGTAATTAATTGTGCTAAAGTGGGCAAAGATAATGACATTCCAATTATTTCTGACGGTGGAACAAGAAACTCGGGAGATGCAACAAAAGCTCTTGCCGCAGGCGCCTCTTCTGTGATGATAGGCAGCATGCTTGGAGGAACAGATGAATCTCCAGGTTCACTTTTAACGAAAAATGGAAAACGATTCAAAGTGTATAGAGGAATGGCTTCCTTAGCAGCCTCTCTTGGGAGAAAATCAAAGCAAACGGGATATGTCTCACTTGAGGATGACCTTAATGACTATATTGCAGAGGGAGTTGAGGCAATGGTTCCCTACAAAGGAAGTATTACAGATATTCTTAAGCAACTTACTGGAGGAATTCGTTCTGGTTTGAGCTATTGTGGGGCTCATTCTATTCCACAAATGCAAGAAAATGCAGAATTTATCAAAATGTCACATGCGGGTTTTGCTGAAAGCCAACCACATGATGTCTCTTTGATGTAGTTAATTTTTTAAGCATCACCTTAATCCTTTCAAATGTGTTAACTAAGAGAACTGTAATAGGCATTGGCGTAGGCTCAGTAATCATTGCACTTGGTTTAGCTTCGCTTGTGATACATATTGGAATTCAAACAATAGAGGTTGATGAAACATTTGGAGTTGCAGAATTCACCTCTTATCGTTTGACTGCGCCAGAACATACTCCACAGACAATGAAAATTACGGGTGATGCTTTTGATGTGAAGCTCGAAAGCCCAGCTGACGGTTTACAGATTCCGTTGACACCTCACAAAAAGGAAGTAACATTTGACTGGATTCATTTGGCTGATGGAGATACTAGAATCGAAATTCAGAATACTGGATATTCAGATTTGCATGTTGAAGCAACATTTCAAGTCACAACAGATCCAATTCTTACCACATATGACATTATGGTCACCATTGCAGGAGTTGTAGTAATTGGATTCAGCTTAAATTTCAGTATCCGAAAGCCACGTGGTTTTTAATCGAGTTTAGCAGATTTATAGGATCCTAATAACTTGAAAAATAATGAATTTTTCTTTATTTTGTCTAACATTTCAGAAACTTTTGAATCATCGGCATCGCCTTCAAAGTCAACAAAGAAATTATATTCCCACGTAGTGTCCTTTTTTGGTCTTGATTCTATTTTTGTCAAGTTTATTTTATATTCATTAAAACTTTGCATTATTCTAAAAAGTGCGTTTTGTTCATGTTTTATTGAGAAAATAATAGATGTCTTGTTTTTTTGTTCTTCAATCTTATTTTTAGACAAAACTAAAAATCTTGTATAATTATTTGAGTTATCTGCTATACATTCTTTAATAATTGGCATTCCATAAATTTTAGAAGCGCTTTTGCTAGCAATACAAGCAATATTGTTCTGGTTTATTTCCTTGATAATCTTGACACTACCTGCCGTATCATAGCAAGGAACAGTTTTCATATTGTAATGTTGAATGAATTTTCTACATTGACCTAATGCTTGAGGATGTGAATAAACTGTATCAATTTGTTCTAGAGAGCCTGAACCTATAAGACAATGTTCTATTTTGTGATAGATTTCTCCTATGGCATATAATGATGTAGAATACAAAAGATCATAACTTTCTCCAACACTACCCTCAATTGAATTTTCAACTGGTAGAATGGAATAATCAGCTTTTCCACTAAAAGTATGCTCCAAAACCTCTGCAAATGTTGGAAGAGGAATCGTTTCAACGTTTTCACCAAAAAATGAAATCGTCGCTGCTTCACTATATGCTCCTCGTTCACCTTGGAACGAAATTCTTTTCATTCCCCACTCAGTTTGATAAAATCACTATTTCCAAAGTCGGTTGATAGCTTTCGATCATCTATCCATGAACATCCTGTACATTTTACAGCATCACGCATCTGAATAACTTTTTCACCACATTTCACACATTTAGTAAATAACACACCTAACTGAGGCTCTTTAATGCCAGCATGTATAGTACCGTTTAAGTGACTAATAATTCTGAGACAAACAGTATCATTCACCAATGCAACTGTTCTTTTCCTAAGGTTTCGTGTAGAACAAATACATTCAACATGGGAATTTTTTTGTTTACCATTAATGTAATCAATTGATACCGCAATCATCGATCCCAATACTGCTGCAACGGTACCTATCACTAGGTCACCAACTTTTGGGATTGAAATATCACCAGGATAGTTTACATGTGCCAATTGTTGTTTTTTATCAATTTCAGTAGTTCCAATTACAGCAGCACGGACATCACTTCCGTCATCAAAAGTGTTATGTCCTGCTTCGTATTCTTCAATTGAAGCAATTCTATCCCCAGGAAAAGTCTTTGATTCTGACATGTGCTGATTCTCAAGAAGCTGATT
>JAEHKQ010000204.1 GCA_016838795.1 Nitrosopumilales archaeon | reverse complement strand
GTGCTAAACAGATCGACCAAGTTAACACATCAATCCGTCACTTGGTTTTTACCAGTCAGTGTTTTTTCCAGCTAACTGCTACCCATTTTTCTGATCGCATAGTACCATAAAAAGATGATCGCATTTTCTAAGAAATTTAACAGAGCGATCAAGTCTAACTAAAACAAATCTCTTTCTAGGTATATGACTAATCCAACAGAAGAGTCAAAAAACAAAGTAAACAACAAAAACATTTGATACGAACTGTTAAACTCGGACTCTGAACTAATTTTCTTTACATTTATCAATCAAAGTTATGTAATTTAGATATGGCTTCAATTAGATATTCTGAAGTAATCAAAAGTAGCGGCAAAAGGTCCCTCCAAAATTTAGGCAAAAGAATAAAAAAATTACACCAAAACTATGACGCACAAATCCGAAAAGCAAAATCAAAAGCAAAGTTAAGACAAATTTATCTAAAACATAGGAAAGACCACCAAAAACTACTGCAACAGCATCTAAAAGAAGAAGGAACAACTATCAAAAGACTAGGAAAAGTACTCGAAAAAGGATAATCAGTCAGACAAAATCACTTTCAGTTACATTTGATACGAACTGTTAATTGTAATTGTTCGTAAAATTTTGGAAGAGTGTGAGATACTACCTAGTCATCGTCCCAGTCCAGTCCTAGGTCGATACTTTTTTCATTATCTTTTTTCTTTTCTTTTACTTTCTTCTCCTCATGCGATTCTGCACTCATCATATATTGCTCGCATAGGTAACTAATAATTGTTAAAATTTTTTTTCATCGCAACAAATTTTTATTCGTCATTTCAAGGACAACCACAAAATAGTGAGTATTATTCCAATTAAGACCGCCATTCTTATTGTTATTTTAATTGTCGTGAGTTTTGCAAGTTCTTCAAGATTCACAGTATGTACTATGTAGGTTGTGTCTATTTTTCTTTTTTATCTGAATTAGATTTGATATGAACTGTAGATGAATCCAATATGAAACCAAAAAATGCCTAAAATTCTAAGCTAATAGTACTATTTGCAAGCTGATCAAAAAATTAATAGAAAAACAACTTCTAAATTATAACATTTCAATTAGCTATTTAATGAAACTTATTAAAAGGGGTGCAGAAGGTGATCTCTTTCTTACTGTATGGAACAAACAAAAAGCAGTTCTTAAAGCAAGAAAGAAAAAAAATTATCGTAATTCTCAACTTGATAACAGAATAAGAAAACAACGAACAAGACGTGAATCAGAAATCATCTCAGAAGTGAAGTCTTTTGGGATTTCTACTCCGTTAGTTTATTTTGTTGACACAAAAAATTGTACTATCTTAATGCAATACATCACAGGAACTTTAATCTATGATCTACCTAAGTCTAAACTAACATTGATTTGTAAAAAAATTGGTCAGGTAGTTGGTACTATGCACAAAAATGGTATTATGCATGGTGATCTAACAACATCTAACTTTATTTTGTCACATGGTAAACTCTTTGTAATTGATTTTGGTCTGGCTGTAAGAACTAAAAAGTCTGAAGATCATGCAGTTGATCTTAGATTGTTTAAAGAAATATTGAATAGTGCTCATGTTTCTGTAATGAAAAATGCTTGGAAAAATTTTCTTCAAGGCTACAAGACAGCTGTTGGAATTTCTAGATTCAACAAAGTTACAAATCTTGTTTCTGTAATTGAAAGTAGAGGTAGATATGCCACAGTTGTATGATATTTTTTTTGCATCTTCAAACAAATACAAGTATCAAGAAGTAAAGAAAATTTTAGATAATTTTGGAATTAAAGTAGGTTTTTTTAAATATGATTTAACAGAAATTCAAGCTGACACTATTAAAGAGATAGCCGTCCAAAAAGTGATTGACGCCTTTAATCAATGCAAAAAACCTGTAATCGTAGAAGATGATGGTTTATTCATAACAAGTTTACGAGGTTTTCCTGGCCCATTTTCTTCCTATGTATACAAGAAAATTGGAAACAAAGGAATTCTGAAATTGGTTCAAACAAAAAGAAACGCAAAGTTTCAATCTACAATAGCTTTTTGTGATAAAAAGAAAAAACCTATTCTTTTTGAAGCAAATGTATCTGGAAAAATTTCAAAGAATTTGCGTGGTAAGGGATGGGGATACGATCCAATCTTTGTTCCTTCAGGAAAATTAAAAACTTTCGCAGAACTATCTAACAAAAATGAGTTATCCCATCGTTATAGGGCATTGAAGAAATTTGCTAGTTGGTTTCTAAATAAGCGGGTATCCACCTATCGATGAACCTTTCTTGGTTTTGTAAAACTACAATTCTTGAAATGTCACTCTCATCCATCACTGAAAATATCTTGCTTTGTGAAGCTAATTCCGACGCAAAGCGTTTCACCTCATCAAATTCTAGCATATGTGTCCGTTCCAATCTATTTGTGGAACGACCAATGTGCATGTAGGATTTTACTTCAATAAAATGAGGACTAGAGCGCTTAATCATTGAAGCTAAAGCTGGAATCATTTCATCACTAGTATTGTAATTTCTAATCAAAGTAATTCTAAGAACAGTCCTTGTGTCTAATTCCTTGAGCATCTCAAGTGTAGTATTCCATCTTTCCCAAGAATCTTTGTAGCGCGGTCTGTTAATTTTCAAAAATGATTCATAATCTGCAGCATTTGTTGAAAGATAAAGTTGAGTAGGTAAAGCACCTTCATCACTTAGTCTCTTTATCATGTCAGGTTCTTGACCGTTGGTAACAAGAAATGTTGATTTTGTTGCCTTTAGTGATTTGAGATATTTGATTAGCTCTGGTAACTTTGGATACATTGTCGGTTCTCCAGAAAGTGAAATTGAATAATGACTAGGAAACAAAGATTCATCTAGCTTTTGTTTATCGCTTTTTATGTCACCATAATGCCCCATGATTAGTTTTCTTCTTTCTTCCATGAGCTTTATCAAAATCTCTTCAGGTTCTGTCACTCTTTCAGGATCCATTTTTAATGAATCATAAAACTCCATCGGTCTCCAGCAGTAAACACATCTATTTTCACAATGCATACCTGCTGGGGAAAACTCCATACATTGATGAGTAGATATTCCGTAAAACTTGTGTTTGTAACAATCACCTTCATTTTTGAAGGATTTTTTTGTCCAGTGACATAGCTGTACAGTAGAATGATCTGCCACTCCATACTTTGCTTTTTTTAGCTGTTGCAAAACACCAGGTTTAATTTGAATTAGCTCCTCTTCTTGAACTACTTCACCAGAACAACTCATGGCTCTTGTTTTTTTATCATTTACTTAAATTGTTCGTGAAAAAAATTGTATGGTTTAAGCATTTAATTAGAAAAATGGTTTTATCTATCAACTGAGAGTGCTTGATATGGCAAAAATTGTTTTAATTGTTGGTTCTGTAAGGCAAGATAGAAATGGAATCAAGGTGGCTAGATGGTTTGAACAAAAACTCAAGGAACGTAACCACGATGTTCATTTTGTAGATCCAATTGAGTTGAACTTACCTCTTTTAGATAGAATGTATAAAGAGATGGATGACCCACCGCAAAAACTCAAAGAGCTACAATCTGCAATAAAAAACGCCGATGGATATTTGCCAATAACACCAGAATATAATCATAGTACATCTCCGGTAATGGTAAATACATTGGATTATTTTCTTGAAGAATATTTTTTCAAACCATCTGCAATTGTATCTTATTCTGTTGGTGGATTTGGAGGAAACCTAGCTGGAAATCATCTTAGACAGATTTTTGCCGAACTTGGGGCGCCAGCAATCTCATCAATGCTCTCAATTTCAAGAGTGAAACAAGTATTTGATGAGAATGGAAAACTCTTAGATGAGACATATGAAAAAAGGGCTGATAGATTTTTAGATGAATTTGAATGGTACATGAGTGCTTTTAAAAATCAGAGAGAAAAGGGAACTCCATACTAGTACTCCCTAACCAATCCATCCTAATTTTCTGAAATATGCAAACATTGTGCCTGCAGGTATTGCAGATGCTAGTATTACAAAAATGAAAGTTGAGAAAGGACCGAACAGCGTCATGTCATCCTCTATTCCTCCCGGAAGATTGACATTCATTCCATAAAATGTACCAATCACTGTTGCAGGAATTGCAAGCGTGAAGATAATTGTAAGAACTGCCAAAACTTTGTTAGTTTTTTCAGTGCTTAACATGAAATCAGTATCTTTGTAGATCTCCATTGTTTCTTGTGATTCTTCAAGAGAGTCAAGTACCTTATCAATGTGGTCTATTACGTCATCAAAATAAAGTGTAAGATCAATCTCTTCTTTTTTTGAAAATTTCTCTACATTTTTGTTAATTTCTAATGCAATTTTTTTCAGGGCGTGAACTATTCTTCTAAGCATATTAATTTCTCTACGCAGAAGAGCTATACTTCGAGCAACTGATTTTGTTTCATCAAACACTACATCTTCTATGTCATCCAGATTCGCAATTATTCTTCGCATTGTGTGCATTAAATCATCTACAAGAACATCAATTATCTCATGAAGTAAAGTGCCCGTTGATCGATCCATAAGACGGTGCTTTCTTTCAGGATCACTATTTTCCGCACAGCTATTTACTAAATCGACTAATGGTTTTAGCTCTCCTTGATGTATTGTAACAAGAAAATCTCTCCCAACAAAGATTGAAAGCTGACTATATTTTGGTAATACTTTCTTTGAAGCTAACGGTGGAAAATGCAATATGAAGAATATGTGATCATCATAACTATCTAATTTTGGTAACTCAAATTTTGTCACACAGTCTTCAACGTTTAATTCATTGAAATGATACTTTTCTGCAAGCTTTTCAACATCACTTCTATCTGGATTTTGAAGATCTATCCAAGGAAACTTAC
>JAEHKQ010000203.1 GCA_016838795.1 Nitrosopumilales archaeon | reverse complement strand
TGAATCGAATAGTAGATTTTTTACCTACTGTTTTAGAAGATTGATTAGCAATCTGAATCAGTGCCATACCTATCAATTGCCGATTTTCTAAAATAGTATATAACGGCTTTCACACTCAGCCCCGTGTGGATTCTCGGAATGTATGCGTATCTGATTTAAATACCAAATTTGATCGACTAGATCGCATGAGTATTTCCGACAATACAAGAAAGGCTTTAGAAAAAATAGGATTGACAAGTTATGAGATCAAAACATTTTCTTCCTTGTTAAAAGGTGGAGAACTAACAGCATCAGATCTTAGTCAGAAATCAGGAGTCCCATATTCAAAGATTTACGAAGTATTAGCAGCTCTAGAAGAAAAAGGTTGGATTGGTTCAGATGACTCTAGGCCAACAAATTATTTTGCAAAGTCACCGGCTACAGGAGTTGAAACAACAAAACAAAGGATGGAGTCAGAGTTCAAAGATAATCAGAATATAATTCTCAATGAATTGGTTCCACTCTATGAAAAAAGTGGGACGAGTGAAAGGCCAGATATTTGGGTAATATCAGGTGCAATTAACATTGCGGCAAAAATTTTGGAAATGGTCGAGTCTTGCAGGAATGAGGTAATGATAGCTCTACCTGAAGCAAGTGCTGAATTAGTTAAACAAGCACTGCCCAAACTTAGATTATTGCACGATAAAGGAGTCGATATTACAATACTAACCTCAGATAAAATGGGCAAAGATGCACTAAAAGGATTATCAAGGGTAGCTTCAGTTAAAGTAAAAAAAGGACTTTTTGGTGGAGGGATAATTTCTGATAAACATTATGTCGTCATATTATTGGGTCCAGAGCCTGGAGAGGTAGACTCGATGGAAACTGTTGCAATTTGGGCTGATCATGCAGGCCTTGCTGGTTTTGCAAGAGAATATTTTGAATATTTATTAAAAGATGCGAAGGAATTCTGATATGGACGTTCTCGACCAAGAAATTCTTTTTGTTGGAACCGC
Source organism: Nitrosopumilales archaeon (assembly GCA_016838795.1). Taxonomy (GTDB): domain Archaea; phylum Thermoproteota; class Nitrososphaeria; order Nitrososphaerales; family Nitrosopumilaceae; genus DRGT01. The sequence continues at coordinate 1,118 of JAEHKQ010000203.1, read as the reverse complement.
AGAGGCTGAACATGTAGAAATGTATCTGAAGGCCATTTGGCACATTAAAGAGCGAGGAGATGTAGTAAAAATAAGTACAATAGCAAAAATGCTCAATGTTAGGCAGCCAAGTGTAGTACAGATGCTAAAAAAACTCAATGGACAAAAACTTGTCAATTACAACAAAGCTGGAGTTTCACTTATGGAAGAAGGTGAAAGAATTGGTACAATTATGATGAGAAACAGTAGACTCCTTGAAGTTTTAATGGAGAGTGCTCTGAAAATCGAAATTAATGAAGAAATGGTTTGTGGTATAGAACACCATATGAACAAACAATTTACAGATGCATTATGCACCATGTTAAAACATCCTAGGAAATGTCCTCACGATAATGAAATTCCAAAAGGCGAATGTTGTTCTACTCAACAATCAAATGAGAATTAAAAAATGGCGTGTTTTTGTGGTTGTGAAACATACGAGAAAAATCCAGATGGTTTCAAGATTGGTTGTATGAAATGTGGTCATGGACCTCAAAACCATGAAGATGCGTTCAGGGCATCTGCTCGATCAAATGAAGGGCAAAGTCAGAAAAGAGAAGTTGATTTTGGTTAAGTAAATTTATTCACCAATGATTTTAACAAGAACACGTTTTTTTCTGTGTCCATCAAATTCTCCATAGAAAATTTGTTCCCATGGTCCAAAATCAAGCTCGTTATTGGTGATTGCTACAACTACTTCTCTTCCCATTACTTGTCTTTTTAGATGTGCATCTGCATTATCTTCACCAGTTTTATTATGATCATATTGTTCAAGTGGTTCATGTGGTGCAAGACCTTCAAGCCATTTTTCGTAATCATTGTGTAATCCACTCTCATTGTCATTGATAAAAATACTTGCAGTAATATGCATTGCATTTACAAGGCAAAGGCCTTCTTTGATTTTACTTTTTTTAACTAAATCTTCAACTTTGTCAGTTATATTAACAAAGGCTCTTCTTGTTTCTGTATTAAGAGTAAGATACTCGGTTAATGTTTTCATGCAATTAAGGATAATTTCAGAGATAAAAATTCTAAGGCGCAGGCTCAGAACTCAAGATCCATATCATCAATCATAGGGATACGTTCATCACTGCCTGCAT
>JAEHKQ010000202.1 GCA_016838795.1 Nitrosopumilales archaeon | reverse complement strand
GAAATTGCATACTTTGAGGTTTTACACGAATTAAAATTAATTGTAGATTTGATTCAAAGATACGGAATCAATGGAATGTGGAGACGTGTCAGTGAAACAGCAAGATATGGTGGATTAACTCGTGGCCCAATGGTTATGAATCAAGACAACAAAGAACAAATGAAAAAGATTCTAAAAGAAATTCAAAACGGAACATTCAACGAAGAATGGATTAGCAAGTATCAGAAGAATGGTAAAAACGCATTTGATAGATACATGAAAGAGATAGATGCACATCAAATTGAACAAGTTGGGAAACAAATGCGCAAAATGATGTGGCCAGATTCTACTGAATAAACTAAATCTTCCTTAACTTTGAAACGCCTTTTGTAATATGGTCAATAATCGATGGCAGTGGGGTTCCAGGACCAAACACTCCGTTCACCCCAGCTTTCTCTAGACCTTTTTTATCAACATCAGGAATAACACCGCCCCCGACCATAAGAACATCGTTGAGTCCTTTTTTTTTGACAGCCTTTACAACTCTAGGAAAGATGGTGTTGTGTGCTCCATTGAGTAGGCTCATTGCAATGGCATCGACATCTTCATCTTCTGCAATTCGAGCAATTCTTTCTGGCGTGGCAAAAAGTCCTGAATAAATTACCTCCATTCCAGCATCTCGAAGGGCCCTACAAAGGACTAGAGCGCCTCTATCATGACCATCTAAGCCTAGTTTGGCTACTAGAATTTTGATTCGACGGGAGGCAACCTTTTGTTTCATATCTTTTAGAGATCATTTTTCTATTTTAAAGGCTTTTTTTAATTTCTAGAATCATACACTAAATCTACATAAAGGCCTACAAAAGAACCACAGACGTGAAATCTGTTATCCCAATTCATTATGATTTAGAGTTTGAACCAAATTTTAGAAATTTTACATTCAACGGTAAGGAACAGATTCAAATCAATTGTAAAAAACCAACAAACAAAATCATTCTAAATGCTGCAGAGCTAAAAATCAAAAGTTGCAATATCCGAACAAAAAATGATTCATTAAAAGCAAAAGTAAAACTTGATAAAAAAAATGAAGAATTACAACTCTCGTTTACTAAAAAAATCAATGGGAAAGCTATGCTGGAAATTGATTTCGTTGGGATATTAAACGATAATTTATTAGGATTTTATCGAAGT
>JAEHKQ010000201.1 GCA_016838795.1 Nitrosopumilales archaeon | reverse complement strand
ATTGATCCGCAAGGGAGAATAGCTCAAACAAATATGCCTTCAGGAGTATTTGGACACTTTTTGGGATGGCCTTCCTTAGATTGGCTTGGTACCTCTCCATTTAGCCAAGGAGGGGGATTTTTCCCCGTTAAAAACAAGGATGGTAACTCTACAGTTCTTTATGTGCCCATAAATCAAACTGGAACATATGGCATGTTAATTCACACCACACTGTTTGGGGGAGACTCAACAACCGAACCAATCAATATAGCTGCAAAGTTTACAACCATTTCTCATGAACAAATTCCAGAAATAATCGAAATCCCAAAATTTGTGCAGGAAGATAATGTTACTGAACAAGTAGAAGTTGAAAAACTAAATGATTCTAGCATTGATAAAGAAACAATAGACGAGCAAAAAATTTCTGATGAAAGTTTTAACATCGTTATAGGAATTCTAATTGGAATAGCAATCGGAGTAGCTGCCTTAATTCCATTGGTTATTAGAAAAAAGAAAATTTTAACAAAACAATGAAACAAGGTTTATAAGCAATTTGGCAAGTACGGAGCTTGAATGTCAGAGCAGGATCAGAGCTCTAGTGGACTTTCCCGAAGAGATTTTCTAAAGTTGATGGGCGCAGCTGGAACCGCGCTGGCTTTTGCTCCATTTATTCCATGGGGTAATTTCATGCCAAATCCTTCAACAATATCTCTTGAAAAAGTTAAAGTCATTCTTCCTGATGGATCACAAGCTAGTGTTAACACCTTTCCAATAAATCATGCTGAAATTATTACATATCCAAAAACTAAGGATGAGGTCCTTAATGAAGAGGCATTTAGAAAATGGCAATTAATTCGTCTACCGGAAGAATTAGGTGGCGCAAAAAAAGACGTCAGCGCATTTAGAGTTTACAGTATGATCTGTCTTCATTTATGGTGTTTATGGAAATATTGGCCACAAGAAGGAAGAAAAAGAGGAGAATGTCCCTGTCACGGAACTATGTATGATCCAACAACAGGGACTGCGTTTCTGGGACCTGCTTCACTTCAAGCCCCCCCTTCAAATGTACTTCCAAATCTTGACTTGGAAGCAGACTTGGACGGATTTTTATGGATTACACCTCCCAACTTTAACGTAAATGCAAATGGAGTAGTAGGATATGGCCGTTTCATTAAGTAGAAGAAAAGGAGCGGTCAACTTACTCCAGTGGCTTTGGGATGGCCTAGATAGAACTATCTTTACTGCAATTAAATTTTCATTTCCTGCTAGATTTGTAAACCCGTTTGGATTTTTGGGAATGCTGACATTCATTACGTTTATAATTTTAGGCGTATCGGGCGCACTTTTGATGTTCTACTACGAGCCTGTTATTACTAGAGCATGGGATAGTGTAGAATTCATCAATGACGAAGTTCCTTTTGGATATCACATTAGAAACATCCACTATCACGGATCAAATGCAATGGTTCTTTTGGCCATATTGCACATGTACTATCAATTCTTTAGTGGCAGATACAAGATAAAAAACGAGGTCATTTGGATTAGTGGTGTAATTCTTGGAACAGTTACAATTCTTGAAGCCTTTACAGGATATGACATAATCTTTAGTGAAAGGGCAGAACTTGCAATTAGCATTGCAGCCTCATTGACAAACTCCATACCGGTTATGGGTCCTACAATACGTGAGGCTATGTTTGGTTCTGGATTTCATGACTTTGTACTTAGATTCTATGCTCAACATGTATTCATCTTACCTATTGTGATGCTTGGACTGATGGCGTTTCATTTTCCAAGGTTTCTTGTCTTTGATGTCCCGATGGTGATGGCAATCTCAGGAGCGATATTAATCACTGGTGGAGTATTTCCAGTTGATTTAGGATTCAAGTTTGAACCAACTGTGCCGCCTGGGATTACTGTACCTGAATGGTATTTGACAGCGCTTTACGCATTTTTGAGGACGCAATATGACAAATTTGTAACAGGAGTATTGTGGCCAGGGCTTTTCATAGTCTCGTTACTGCTTATTCCATTTGTCGATAGATACAAAAAGTTCTCGTGGAAGGACCGACCAATAATTACAGCTATTGGAATTACGGGAATTTCACAAATAATGGTCACCACTTATTGGGGATACTACATATCACCAGATACTACCCTTCCACTTGTAGAAAGACTAGTCATTGATCCAATATTTCTCTACTCAGTAATGATATTGCTGGTTCCACTTAGCTTTGGATTTAGCTATATGATGATTAAATTAGCGAAAGAATCTGAACGAAAAGCACAGCTTGCAAAAGAAAAAGGTCCCAAGAAAGTTGCAACAATTGATCTGTCACAAAAATGGATGAACTGGCTCATTGTAGCACTAATTGGCTTTATGGTATTCCTAAACATTACAGCATATAACGCAGTGTTATCTGGAATGAATAACCTCTCGTTATTCTTTGCAGGACTAATTCTAATTGTATTTGCTGCATTTTTCCATATCTACAGATATTCACTAAGTCAATCACAGAAAATTCCACCACCCCCACCACAGCTTTCATCTGAAGAAAAACCAGCTGCACTTGTTGCGAAAGAAGCTGAAACACCACAATTACCAGATACTTCAAAAGGTGATACCGAATTACCAAAAGAAGCTCCACAACAAGTATCCACTCAACAAGTAAAAGCTGATGTTGTTTTTGACCAGAACAAAGGTCCAAACATTGGAACCTCAGATCTAAAAAAACCCTAGATTGATTTGCAACCTAAACAAGCTTTATAAGACTTTTACAAATCACACGAAATGTTGAGCTCTCAATCCTCAAGTCATGTTTATGGAATTGGAATTATTACAATTATGGTTGGTATTTCTGTCAGCATAATTTTTTACCAAATGTACTATCTTCCTGAATCTTTTATAAAACCAGCAGTAGCAGAACACATCCTTAATCCGATAGAGCAAACTAATATCTCCATGATCCCTGGCTCTGCAAATCCAGACCAACAAGATAGCTTTATTCCCAAACTAGTTAACATACAACTGGGAATAGATAATCACGTTATCTGGATCAATGATGACGACACTCCTCATACTGTTACACCTGATCATAGTATAGCTGATTCATACAGTGGCCCATTTGGTTCCTCTGGAGTTATAAAGGCAGGAGAAAAATACGAGTTTCTATTCACTGAGAGCCTTGAAATTGAATATCATTGTGAACCTCACCCATGGATGACAGGAACACTTATTGTCACAAAACAAAGGTTCTAGGCTGAAAACCTCGCAAACAAAACATCGCTCTCAATT
>JAEHKQ010000200.1 GCA_016838795.1 Nitrosopumilales archaeon | reverse complement strand
GTATCTGAACATCAAGAAATATTAGTTAATTATAAAATATGAAACAAGTAAAATGGAATTTCATCCTTCCAACCTACCAATTGCTAAGATTTTTGAATTATTAGATGAAAAGGGTGCGTCCGATGCTGCAGAGGAAATGGTCAGATTAGGATTTGAAAACCGAAAAGATGGTTTTAAGGTGTTAATGCCAAAAGATTCAAAGCTTGCCAAAAGAATTGGATACATAATGACTACTAGCATCAATTATGGTTTGAGTCAAAAAAATCAAGAGAGAAATATCAAATATTGGACATATCATCATGATAAAGATCATTATGCTATTGTGTTCATTAGTTCGCAGGTTTTAGAAGAATTAGGTTTCTGATTTTTTAAATATTTTATACAATTTGGTTTTTTGTCCCAATACACCTGCAAGTAGTATGCCAATAATAGTTCCTCCAATTACATCCATAGGAAAATGTTGTAAAACGTAAACTCTGCTAATTGACATCAAAATTGGATACAGAAACAAAAGATAGCATCCCTTAGGGAATCTTTCAGATAATGAAAAGCTCAGAATTATTGCAAAGATAGCCGCTCGAGCTGCATGACCTGATGGAAATGATGCATCAGAGCTACCAGCGCAGAATAAGGCAAAAGTATCACGATCAATAGGAATTGGAAAAGGTGTGCCCGTAAAATCTAGGTCAGGTTTATCCCTATCTACTCCACATTTGATATATCCAGTGAGAAGTGTAGTCATTACCAGAAGAATCATTATTGTTATGCCTATTCTTCTCGTTTTTTTTATTACAAGTAATGCAATGCCGAATAAAAGCATGTAATAAACATCGCCAATCTCAGTAATTGACTGCATAATCATGTCAAGAGATGGATTTCCTATAATGGAATCAAAGTATTGAATTGTGGATTGATCAAATTGTTCAGTTATTTCAAAATGAACTAAAATTGTCACAATTACAAATGCAATTACAAGAAGAACAAAAGACCTTGATCTTAAGTCAAAAATCCAATTTTGCAACTAGGCATCACACAACCGTACCATTTTTAATTTTTCTCATAATTGATTATTCGAATATTGGGAATACATAATGCACTAAGAATTTTCATTTCTAAGTTAAAACATAGTTGAAAAAATCGATTAGAAATCTGATCGGCTCAAAGATTTTAACCCTGTAGAAAATAGGAAAAATATGAACATTCTTACGCTCGATGATTTTGAATTAAAAGATAAGACAATTTTTTTAAGAGTTGATATGAACTGCCCAATTGATCCTGAAACTATGGAAATTTCTGGTACGAAAAGGATTGAAGAGGCAACAGAAACGATTGAATCATTAGGAGATGCAAAACTTGTGGTTGCGTCTCATCAGGGGAGAGTTGGAAACAAAGAGTATACTGGAATGGAAAAACATGCAAAAGTCTTAGAGAAATTTTTGAATCGAGATATCAAATATGTACAAGATGTG
>JAEHKQ010000199.1 GCA_016838795.1 Nitrosopumilales archaeon | reverse complement strand
TTTGAGATTTTTCAAATAAACTAAATCCATTTTAGCTCTTTTTTCCTCTCTCATCAAATCAGTTATTGCTTCATATTCACTTCCATGTTGTTGAAAACAATTTGAATGGAAAAGATGATTATTCTTATAGACCATTTTATTACGCTCAACTTTTTTTACACAAACAACACAATGACCAACGTAGTCTTTGTTTGCATTGGTTTCAAAATTAGCCGCTAGTTTAACAATTAGGCTTTGTAAATCCGGGGAAATATTAGATTGTACTTTTGGTTCTTCTGTTGGTTTTTCTTCTGGCTCTTCTTTTACTCTTGTTATGTAATCTTTTTCATATTCCTCTAACACTTCTTGTTTTGTTTTTGATCCTTGGTCGCTAGAACTCAATACCGCATCTGATCCTTAGCTGAATTTAAGACTTTTCAGAGAATCTATTTAGATCAGACATTCTAAATCATTTATGTTCTAGACTTTGTAGAAGAAATGTATGTCTGCAAAACTTTTTTTAATTTCATCTCTTCGTAATTCAACCATTTTCGTCATTTCCGATAAATCTTCACCTGAAGGAACTTTACCATACTTTGCAATATAATATCCAAGAATTATGCCCAGTATTACGCCCGCCTTGTGACCAAACTTAAAATCATCATCAGAACGGTAATTCCAAAATTCTTTGTTACATTCATGTGTTTGAATTCCATGAGGGATAAGACATTCGTCAATCAACGATGTTATTTTCACGTGAAATTCTTTGTCTAACACCATACTTAACACCTTATTATGCCAAATAAAAAGACAAAGAAATTGTTATACATTTAGCATCAGTCTTACCAAAAATACTCCCGTACCAATTGCCACTGTTGCAATCATGTATGGAAGCCCCTTAACAAGAAAATCTCGAAACATTATACGATGTCCATGTCTTTCGGCTACAGCAATTGCGACAAGATTTGCGCTAGCTCCAATTAAAGTTCCATTTCCTCCAAAATCTGCACCTATTGCTAAAGCATACCATAAAGGATTGAACGAAAAACGCTCTAACGAACTTGCTATGTTTGGGTCTAGTGAAATGTTTTCAATAATTGGAATCATTGTGGCAGTATAGGGTATATTGTCAACAAATGCAGAAGCAAATGCTGATGACCATATAATCATGACCGCTGTTGCTTCAAAATTACCCCCAGTTACATTAACTATTTCATGAGCAAAGAGTTCAAGTGCTCCTGTTAATTCAACACCTGATACAATAATGAACAATCCTGCGAAAAACATCAAGGTAGTCCATTCCACATGAGTAAATGCTTTTGCTGGGTGTAGTCTTGTAATTACCAAAAGGATCGCAGCACCAGCCAGAGCAATAATAGATACCTCCAAATCCAAAGCTCCATGAAACATAAATGCGATAACCACTCCGAAAAGAACTATCACGCTTTTTTTGAGGAGCGCCATATCTTTGATTTCCTTTTTTTCATCAATTTGCATAAGTTTCTCTATGTGCTCAGGTTTTTGTTTAAGGTCTTTTCTAAACAAGATTCTAATAATTAAGAATGATGCTGCAAATGTGATAATAACTTCTGGGGTCATGTGGTATGCAAAACTCATAAAATCAATATTCGCAGCAGATGCAATCATAATGTTAGGGGGATCACCAATGAGAGTAGAGGCACCTCCAACGTTTGATGCAAAAATTTCAGCAAGAATTAGAGATATTGGATTTATGTTCAGAACTCTTGCAACCGAAATGGTCACAGGAACTATTAGAAGAACCATAGTAACATTGTCCAAAAATGCAGAACCAACTGCCGTTATGACTGACAACAGTACCATCAGCTTCCAGACATTTCCTTTGGACAATTTTGCTGCCCGAATTCCTATATACTGAAAAACTCCTGTCTCTCCAAGAATTCCAACAATTATCATCATTCCTAAAAGTAATCCAATTGTGTTGAAATCAATGGCCCCTATCACAAAATCAACAGAATCATGTGCAGGGATTAGGCCAGTGTAAATTAGAATAATGATAATGAAGAGTGCACCTATCATCGCAAGTGCTGTTCTGTGTATCACTTCAGTAACCAAAATCACATAAATCCCCATCAAAACTGACATGGTCAATGACATTGCAATTGTGAACTCTAACCCAATCATATCGGGTAATGTGAACAGCATAACGATTATGGCAACAAGCACAATTCCGCCCATGAGCATGATTCGCTGCATTAACTTAGACCTCGATAAATCATTTATGTGGCGATATAAGGCATTCTCTAGTTTACGAAATTACACAAAATAATTCTTTTTCATTATGCAAGTTTAAGAGAATTTACAAAAACTCCTTTCTTAGCTATTATTTTTCCAACTCGTTTGCTTTTCATTCCAAATTTTTTGAATGTTGAGTTGATTTGACCCTCTTCATTTTTTGGGGCTATAACACAGAATCCAATCCCCATGTTGAAAGTTTTGTACATTTCTTGTCTACTAACTCCTTCATTTTCTATGATTTGGAAAATTGGTAGGGGGGTTGGCATTTGGTCAAGCAGATAACCTGTTTTTTTGAGACGTAATAGCTTGGTAAAAGAACCGCCCGTTATGTGTGCCATCCCATGTACTTTACATTTTTCCAGTACACTAAGTACGGGTTTAACATAAACTTGTGTGGGGGTTAGCAAAGCATTGCCAAGTTTTCCAATCCCTTTAATTCTATCTTGCAATGAGTACTTTGAAAGAAGAGCTTTTCTTGCTAAGGAATAACCATTTGAGTGAAGCCCACTACTTTGTACCCCAATTATAACATCTCCACGTTTTATCTTATTTCCTAATATCATTTGTTTTTTTGTCAACATTCCAACTACCATGCCAACAAGATCAAATGAAAAATGGTTACCTGATATTACATCCGGCATGATTGCAGTTTCACCGCCCACAATTGGAACATTTGCTTTTTTTGCCCCCTTTACTAATCCTTGCACGATTTTTTTTAGGGCGGCTTTGTCATTTTTATTAACAGCAATATAATCCACAAAAGAAATTGGGGTTGCACCAATACAGATTATATCATTTACATTCATTGCGACACAGTCGATTCCTACTGTGTCAAACTTTTTCATCATATTAGCAATGAGAACCTTTGTTCCTACTCCATCGGTATGGGTTGCTAAAAGTATCTTCCCAGGAATTTCAACAATTCCAGCATAATGTCCAAACCCATGAACAATTCTAACCTTCTTTTGGAGTTTGTGAGTGGATTCAATAATTTTGCCTATAGTGTTATGCCTTTGCTTAATTTTTGAGACATCCACGCCTGCTTTTTTGTAAGTCAGCGCCATAATTTGATGCTGACCTGATGCGAATAAAAGAATTTGCTTGTATTTAGTTCTGAATCTTACATGTACATTCCAGAGAATTGTTTTCTATCTTGCACATATTTCTGAGAAAGTTCTTCTAACTCTGCACCAATTCTTTCTTTTTCTTTTTTCAGGTCAGAAACGTCAATTTGCATTTCATACATTTTATTTACAGCTTCGATCAAAGTAGCTGCTGCTTCCGGATCTGGTAATAGTTTATTTGCTTTTACAAGCAAAGCAACTCCTCGAATTTCTCTAATCAAACATTCGTTAAGAATACCTCCAGGTATTCCAGTAATAAAACCATGAGGAATTATATTGATATTTTTATCCGCCATCACTCTACAAAGATCTTCCTCTGCAGCACAGTATGCTTTTTGATCATGTTCATTGCTTGCAACTCCATCAAGAATTATTATTTCGTTTGAGCCTTTTTCTTTAGCCCAATCTAATATGGCCGCTACTATTGTATACACTCCTTCTATTCTAAGAGTAATTTCACAGATTACCGCACATACAGTCCCTTCTTTATTTGCGTAAAAACGGAAAGGATGCCGTAATCTGCCTCTCATAAAGACAGTTGAGGGAGGAAGGTGCTTGGATCTCATATACCCAATCTCTTTCATCCCTAATTTCTCAATCATATGTCCAACGGCGATGGGTCCCACCAACCCCGCACCAACAAATCCTGCAAAAATTAGCGGACTCTTTAGATCAACTTTTTTTATTTCAAAAATTTCGGCTTCAGGAAATTCTTTCTGTTGCACTCTTTACGTCAAATTTTTCTGTCTAATTACCTTTATGCATGAATAAATTCAACATGGTTCTACCTTTATCGGTAATTGAATAGATAACATTGGGTCCAACTGCCTCTTTTTTTATGAAATTGTAATTTACACAAAGACGCAGATAGTTAAGAAATGATTTTTTCATTCTGATTTTTGATTTTGAGTATAAGTTGGTAAACGTCAATGGATTCCCACGTAGCTGATATAGCAGTTTTAGTAACGATAAGGTGCTATAGTCTCGTGTCCTCGCCTTGACTGCATCTAGGACTTGTTCAGCTCTAGTTATGATGAAATCATCAAACTGATCAGCCACCTCTATAGGTACGT
>JAEHKQ010000198.1 GCA_016838795.1 Nitrosopumilales archaeon | reverse complement strand
CCAGTCATTGGTGAATTTCCTGTAGAAATAACAGAAGAGGTCGAAATACTGGCAGTTACCGAAAAAGGAGTCGTGTTTGAAACATCTACTGGTGTAGCAGTAGTTACAGACCAGTATGATGGAGAACCAGGAGATATTATCGAGGTAACATACTCTGTTCCTGCGAAATATCTAGATGACAGGAGAAAACTTCAAACTAGTTTTGATTTCTTTCATCCTGACTCCTAAACCTCTTTTTTTTCTAAAATCCGAATCTATTGAGACCCAGACCATTATTGAGATTATTGCAATCTTAAATTTAAAAAGTTGGAAATTTTTTCAGCTATAAAATCAAGGTGGTCTTCTAGGGCGAAGTGACCTGTATCAAGAATATGTTTTTCAACATCATTCAAGTCGCGTTCGTATGGATGGGCACCTGGTTCGGGGAAGATATAGTCATTAGCGCCCCACACAATTAACATGGGTGGTTGATGCTCTCGGAATTTTTCTTTGTATTTCATATAACGAGAATTCATTCTTAGTCGAAAACTACAGCATGGACAAAATATTCCCTCCCATTCTAGGTAAATATTACAATGATTGCATCGCTTCTGACCTGCTTCGTATCTACTCATTCCCGATGGCCTGGTGGTGACCTTGTACCTATGACAAATTCCATTACACCTCATAATAATATCAGATCGTTTTAGATCAGAAACTGATTAAAAAACCTGTTGTTAATTTTCAGATTTTTCGTTAACAGTTCGTATCAAATATAATTTTAAGAATTTTCAGATTTTGGATTATGTTTTTTACAATAATAATGTATTCTAGTTACACCTTTATCCTCATCCCATGTAATACTTTGAGAAGCTGGCTCACCGCATCTTTCACAGACAGGCACAAAATATATCATTCATTCAAACATTTATCCATTAAGAATTTTCAAGATTAACAGTTAGTATCAAATGTTAAATCCGTGAGAAATTCAAGACTTTTTCTTTCCATTTTCTGTGACGAGGAGCTACTCTTAGTCTCATACCACAGCATGGACAAAACAATCCATTCCATTCTACGTATACATCGCAACGATTACATCGTTTTTGACCTTTTGCGTATCTACTTCCATGTGATGGCTTGAGAGCCTTATACCTATGACAGATTCCTTTGCAAGTCAAATCAGTTCATCATCATTCCAATAAAATCTGTATTTGTCTTCAATTTTATCAATAAAGAGTTTACCACCTTGTTGGAAAGTCATTTTGTGAATTTTATCGTCAATATCGATAAGTTCAATCATGGAGCTATCCTTCAAACATTCTAAGATTACAGGAAGTCCTTCAGTCATTTCCCATTCATCCCCTTTGAAATCAGCAAATGTCATAGTAAACAACTCCCCCATGAAATTTGTTTATTTT
>JAEHKQ010000197.1 GCA_016838795.1 Nitrosopumilales archaeon | reverse complement strand
CATCTTTTCGTATTGTTTGATCCGTTGTCTAATATCTTGATTTTCAAGTTGTAAAAGTCCATCCAAACCATATTTTTCAACAGCAAATGATCCTAACACATTTCCATAAACAACAGCTTTTTTGATTGCGGAAAATGTGGTAGAATTCTTACTCGCCAAATATCCTAGCATAGCTCCAGCAAAGGAATCCCCTGCTCCAGTAGGATCTACTACATCTTCTAAAGAAAATCCAGCTGATGGAAATATCAAATCGTCAAAAAACATGAGCGAACCGTGTTCTCCTTTTTTTATTATAACGTATTTGGCTCCCCAATCCATAATTTTTTTTGCACATTTTATCAAATTGAATTCTTTGGTCAGCAATTTGGCTTCTTCATCATTGATTACAACCGCATCAACCGATTTTATCATGTTGATTACTGCATTCCTTTTTGTAGAAATCCAAAATTCAATTGTATCGCACATTGAAAATTTTACTTTATCAAATTCTTTTATCAATTTTGCATTTTGATCAGGATCATTGTTTGCTAAATATACAAATTGAGATTTTTTATATTCCTCAGGAACTGTTGGTTTGAAATTTTTTAAAACATTTAGATCTGTTTTCAAAGTCTTTCTAATACTTAGAGTTCTATCATAGCTTCCATCATAATGAAATGTTTTACCTTTCACAATTGCTAATCCACTTAGGTCAAGATGTTTTGCTAGTAAATTATGATATTTTTTAGGAAAATCACTGCCAACTACAGCAATTAAACCAGTCTTTACAAAAAAACTGGCAGAGATACCAGCAAAGGTTGCTGCACCACCCAGAACATTCTTTAGAATTTTTGATGGTGTTCTAATTGTATCAAGTGCAGTTGAACCAAAAACAGTGAGCACGTTTTTGTAGATCTAGTTTTGATGTATAAATTCCCTTGCTTGGTCTTCAGAGGGATAGAAAACAAATGGGATATCTATTGATGTAAATAAAACATCATAGGTAGTCACACCACTAATTTTTACAACTGGAACATCATTTCCAGTTTTTAGTTTTGTATATGTCTGAAACGTACCATCAACAAGTGCATCACCTAATGAAGGAAGTACAAAGGATTGTAGTGTTCCATCACCAATTCTTTTATCATCAGCATAAACTACAAATTCTGTTTCTCCAGCAGTAAGCATCAGTAATGATGGATTATCAAATTTCAATTGAAGATTGTGAGTGGTTCCTCTTTCATCCTCTGAAACTAGAGTGTTTTCAGTAATTATCACACCTATCTGAGAGGCGAAAGCATATTGAGAATATCCAAACATGCCTGCAATTATGAACAGGAATATGATTCCTGCCTTCTTCGAGGATCTCATAATGTAAAGTTTTAAAATTGTTTTTTAACGGAAAAGGAAAAAAAACCAAATAACATGTGTAAAAGTTTTGATCTGTTCTTAAACCTCCTTAGAGCTACCAGAATAAATCGAAACCAGCCAATTTTATGATTAGATGGCTAAGATTAAACTCAGATTTGGTGAAAATGAAGTTGAAATCGAATCAAGAGACTTTTACATTGATAATGAAACCCTCGGCGATGTTATATCTAGCGTAACTAGACATATGGAAGAAAACAAAGCTAGAATAATCTTTGAAAACCAACCAGAAGAAGGCGTCGCACAAGACACCCTTGATTTACTAGAAGATGCTGAAGTGTACGAACCAGAATTTACTAATCCAATAGCAATTCCTACAAGGGAAATTCATAATAAACTAAAGATCTTAGACAAAAATTCATTTTTCAATATACCGCGGAATGTCTCAGAAACTGTAGAACAACTTCGAGAACATGGTTGGTCTACAAGTCCATTAGACGTTTCAAAAGCTCTAACAAAAATGTCTTTTAATAGAGAAATTTCAAAACATTCTAAAAATAATAGAATGTTCTATTCAACAAAACAAGCAGTAATAGTTAGTTAGTTTTGTAATTACAAACATCACACGCTTCAAATGTAATTCCTTCAAGATGATCAAAATGTGTATTACAATCTATACATGTGTGATGCATATCAAAATATCCATCTTTTTCAATTATCCCAACTCGTTTTGAATTAAGCTTTGTACTTCCACATTTTATACAATGACATCCACAATCCATGATACGAATTTAATTTCCAAACACTTTATGTATAGTTTTATTGTATAGTATGATGTTAAAAAAAGAAAGATTCCTCTTGAGATTGATGTTCACTTCAAACTTTATGGTAAAGAACCATGGGAAGTTGATTATGGCTAGAAATGTCCAAATGTAATGTAAGAATTGATGAGTATGGCTTTTGTTCTGTAGTTCTAGCGGAGATTAAGTCTATTTTTCATTTGTAGTCCAAGAACTATTGCTATTCCTAGAACAAAAGGGAGCAGCATTGGAAATTCAGGAACCGCCGATGTTCCAATGATTTGTACAGTTCCTACAGAATTTGGTCTGATATTTACCCAAACATGAGTACTATTTTGAGAAAATTCATGTTTGATAATTTTTTCATCATTAAGATATACTTCGTAAGGATTCCACAGAAGCTCTAATGGGACTATCAATGTAACAAATCTTTGTGCAGTGTTAATATCAAAACTCATACTTTTTGATGGTTGATTGAAATTAAATGAATTAATTTCAGCTGTAGTTCTTATAAGAACAGGAAATTTTTGATCTTCCCATTTAACTTCATTAATAACAACAGGTTCATCAATGGCAAATTCAAGTTTAGCATTACAGCCATGACACATTATCCCTTCACTTGTTCCAATATATACTGGTCTAGCATTTGTAAAAACTAAATCAACTCCATCAGGAAAATGAAGTGTAGTATCTACCGGATAATTATAAGCCCACACCCAAACACCATTGTTAAAAAACAAAACATCATCAAGATCATATTCAACAACCACATTTTCCCTGGTTGGAAAAATTGAAATTCCCATATTATCTCCAATTATTGCATGTTGAATATAGCCACCATTAACACCTTTTACATCAAGATTTTGCACTGTACCAGGAATAATATCTAGTTGTATCGCCGTATTACTTTGCTTTATCAAATGTTCAACATGGGCATCTCCATCAGAATTGATGCTTATTTCCACAGAAATTTGTTTAGCAGGAGAGCCTATAGAAATCTGAGCAAAAGCTTGTGGAATTGAAGAAATCATAAATATAATTATGAATATGAAAAATATTTTTTGCAAAAACCATCTATTCCAAAATCACTTTATTCATTTTTACTTCTTCAAGTGGACAATCATTATCATCTCGTGGCAAATTTACTATCTT
>JAEHKQ010000196.1 GCA_016838795.1 Nitrosopumilales archaeon | reverse complement strand
CCTTATCCTTCCGGACGTCCATGGCATATTGGAGCAGCTGCACACTATGCACAAATTGATATGATTGCTAGAACAGCGAGGATGAACGGAAAGAACGTCTTTTTTCCACTTGGGATTGACAGAAATGGATTACCTGTAGAATTCTACACAGAGAAAAAACACAATATTAGAATGCGAGAAATGGAACGAGGAAAATTCTTAGACTTGTGCAAGGAGACACTTGATGATTTAGAGGCAGAAATGATTCAGATTATGAAGAATCTTGGCCTCAGTGCTGATTTGGAAAATTACTACAGAACAGATTCTGAAGAATATAGGGCTCTTACTCAAGCAACTTTTATTGAATTATGGAATAAAGGTTTGATCTATGTTGCTAAGAGGCCAAATAACTATGATTGGGTTTCTGGTACTACAATTGCAGATGCTGAAATAACTTACCTAGACATTCCGACAAAACTTGTTTACATGAAATTTCAAATTAAAAATTCTGATAACATTATAACGATTGCAAGTACAAGACCAGAACTTCTTTGTGTATGTAAAACAATTATTGTGAATTCTGAAGATGAGAGATACGCTGATCTGGTTGGAAAAAAAGTAATAGTTCCAGTCTCAAATCAAGAAGTAGAAATTAAAACACATCATTCGGCTCAAAAAGAATTTGGTTCTGGAGCAGTAATGGTTTGTAGCTATGGTGATCATAATGATGTTACCTTATTCAGGGAATTAAAACTTGAAGAAGCGATTGCAATTGGATTAGATGGTAGAATGACAGAAGTGGCTGGGGAATATTCTGGTCTGAAACTAAAACAGGCTAGAACTAAGATTATTGAAGATTTGGAAAAAAAGGGATTTGTTGAAAAGATTGAAGACGTCGTTCACAGAACACCCATTTCTGAAAGAAGTAAAAACCCAATTGAAATAATTCCAATGGAGGAATACTATCTGAAACAATTAGATTCAGTTGAAAAAATGAAAAGTTTAGGATCAGAAATAAATTTTCATCCGCCGATGCACAAACAAATTCTCATGAATTGGATTGAATCTATTTCAATCGATTGGCCAATTTCTAGAAGGAGATTTTATGGAACTGAAATTCCTATTTGGTATTGTAAAAGTTGTTCAGAACCACATGTACCCGAACCTGGAAAATACTATAAACCATGGAAAGAAGAAGCGCCATTTAACAAGTGTAGAAAATGTAGTTCTTCAGAATTTGTGGGAGAAGAAAGAACATTTGATACATGGATGGATTCTAGCATATCACCTCTTTTTGTGTCAAAATATACTAAAGATGAGGATTTTTTCAAAAAAACGTATCCAGCAACGCTCAGGCCACAGGCCAAAGACATAGTACGAACTTGGTTGTACTATACACTTCTCAGATGTGAACAGTTGACTAATCAAAAACCATGGTCTGAGGCATGGATTATGGGATATGGATTAGATGAAAAAGGAATGAAAATGAGTAAAAGTAAAGGAAATGCTCTGGATCCATTTCCAATAATTCAAAAAATGGGGGCAGATACTTTCCGATTCTGGAGTGCAAGTGAGATAAACCATGGATATGATTTTAGATGTTCTGAACAAAAAATTGAATCTACAAAAAAGTTTCTAAGTAAACTTTGGAATGTCTCAAGATTTTTGTCGAGTTTTCCAATAATTGATTCTGCGACATTAACACCAACTGATAAATGGATATTATCAGAACTTGATAGGCTAATTTCTGAATGTAAAAAAGGCTATGTAGAATACAATTTTTTTATTCCAGCAATTGCTCTAAGGGAGTTTACTTGGAATCTTTTTGCTGCACATTATATTGAAATGGTAAAGTCACGAGCTTATGGTATTGGATTTTCTGAAGAAGAGAAAAATGGGGCGATCTATACACTCCACAAAACATTATCAACAATTTTGAAACTGCTGGCTCCAATTACACCATTTATTACAGATTATCTTTGGCAAACCTTGTATTCAAAACAAAGTATTCACAAAGAACTTCAAGTACAACAAGAATCACCCGAAGATATGACAAAGTTTTCCAAAGAAATTATAGAATTTAACTCGAATGTTTGGAATGAGAAAAAAAGGAAGAATCTTTCATTAAAAGATTCTGTATCAATCTCAATTCCTGAAAATTTAATTCAATTTAAAAAAGATTTGCGATCAATGCATAATCTTGAATGATATTATACTATCATTATTCCATTTGTAATTAGATATTAAATTCCTGAAACAAAGTCAGAATCTTCAATTTATCCATCATCCCACCATCCAGAGTTATTTTTTATCCAGTCAGGAATTTCTTGGTGGTTCCTTGACCTGCATTGCAAGTGAATTAGTTTTCTTTTGACTGTATCATATTAACAAAATATTTGTGTAATGAGACATCCGAAGTTAATTCAGGATGAAACGCTGTTCCTAACATATTATTTTGTTTTACAGCAACAATTTTTTCATTAAATTTCGAAACTGTTTCAACATTGTCTCCTACCTCAACAATTGAGGGTGCACGAATGAATACTCCATTAAACTTTGGAATATTAATAGAATCCATAGAAATTTCTACTTCAAAAGAGTCTTGTTGTCTTCCAAATGAATTTCTCTCTACTTGAACATCAAGTAGATCCAATAGTGGTTGATCAGTTTCACCAACTACCCTATCTTTTGCTTCTTTAGATAGTAATATCAAACCAGCACAAATTCCTAGAACTGGCATTCCAGCTTCAATTTTTTCTTTAATTTGTTTCAAAGAACCATTTATCAAGGATAATTGTCCTATCATTGTACTTTCTCCGCCGGGAATTATCAATCCAGCAAGTTCTGCTATTTGTTCTGGAATTTTGACAGCATGAACTATTCCTTCTTGACCTAATTCTTTTAGAGCATCCTGTGTAGAACTCAAGTTTTCTGCTACATCACCTTGAACTGATAAAACACCAATGTTTAGTTCAGTCATGCTGTGCTTCCACGTTCTTGCATTCTAAGTTCT
>JAEHKQ010000195.1 GCA_016838795.1 Nitrosopumilales archaeon | reverse complement strand
GGTATAATATCAGTTTGAAAACAAGGATAAATCATGAAAGACATTAACGAAATTCTTCCAAAAATTCCAAATATGAAGTGGGGTGCTTTGATGAACAAGTCACCTACTGACGAAAAGATTGATCATATGAACAAAATTTTCCCTCCTAATGGAAGATGGCATACTGTCTTTGAAGAGAACGATCAAGTCCATATTGATGGAAAAAGAGTTTGGAAAAAAGATCCAAAGTCTTGGACATGAGCTAAAAAGCTACCAAAATTCATCAAATCATTAATACAAATTTTCTAAATTGTAATAATATTATTATACAAATTTTCTGTGAGCTGATTAACCAATGTTTCCTTTACGAGATGAAAACCCACACCCACCTGGATTCAAACCAAAACTTACAATTCTTTTAATCATAATCAATGTAGCCGTATTCTTCTATCAAATTTATCTCACAGGAGATTTTTGGGAATTCAGAGGTGATAACCCTCAAGCAATTAAGATGTTCCTTGAATGGGGAGCTGTACCAACTTGTATAACAGGTTCTTCATCAGTTATCTCGTTAGGGGGAGGAAACTCATATCCATGTCCTGACATGCCATATGTTTCACTGATAAGTTCTATTTTCATGCATGGTGGTTTAATGCATCTTGCAGGAAACATGTGGTTTTTGTGGATTTTTGGTGATAACATAGAACTAAAATTTGGGAGAGCTAAGTTTCTTGGAGTTTATCTTCTTTGGGGGATTGTTGCAGGATTAGCACACATCTATTTTGATCCTGCTAGCTCAATTCCTGCAATTGGTGCATCAGGTGCAGTCTCTGGAGTTCTAGGAGCTTATCTTGCAATTTTCCCAAAAGTTAGAATAACAACCTTCTTGATGCTAGGATTTTTCTGGAGAATGATGCACATTCAAGCAAGGTGGTTCTTACCATTCTGGTTAGTATTTCAAAACCTTCTTCCATTATTCATAAGCGGTTTTGGTATTGCAGGTGGTGGTGTTGCATACATGGCACACATTGGAGGATTTGTGATCGGTTTTGCTTTTGGATACATGTACAAAAAAACTCATAGCTCAGAATTTACTTATGGAACAAGGTATGGGTATAGAAGAGACTACTGAGTTTAAGATTAAATCATCCATCTGTATCTAACAATACATGCCAATAGTTACAGTTTCTATGTATCCTGGAAGGACACAAGAACAAAAGCATGAATTTGCAAAAGCAATAACAAAATCTGCAGTAGACATTCTAAAGACAAAACAAGATCATGTTATAGTTGTTTTCGAAGACAATCCAAAAGAAAATTGGTTCTTAGCAGGAAACCAACTTTAATCTATCTTTTTATTTTGTTTAATTTTGTATAAACTATGTCAAAAGTTGCAATTGTACAATTCAAAGCTTCAACCACTAAAGAACAAAATCTAAAAAAAATTCTTGATTACATTAAAAAAGCTTCAAAGAGGGGTGCCCAACTTTGTGCTTTTCCAGAATTTATGATGTTTTACACTAAACCTTCACAAACGCCCAAAGAACTTGCTAGCCTTTCTGAAACCATCAATGGAAACTTTGTGAAAACAATCTCCAAGGCTGCAAAGAAACACTCAATTCAAGTTATAGGAACATTTTATGAAAAAAGTAACAAAAAAAATCGGGTTTATGACACTTCATTTCTAATTAACAAATCTGGAAAAGTTGTTTCAAAATACAGAAAAATCCATCTCTATGATGCTTTGGGATTTAAGGAATCAAAGAAAATGGTTTCTGGATCAAAAATTGTTAAACCAAGTCGAACTGCACTTGGAATGATTGGAATGTTGATCTGTTATGATTTGAGATTTCCTGAGATGTCTAGATCTCTAGCATTATCTGGTTCAGAAATTTTAGTTGCTCCTTCTGCATGGGTTAAAGGAAAAAACAAGGAAGACCATTGGATTACAATTAACAAAACACGTGCAATTGAGAACGGTTGCTATGTAGTTGCTCCAGATCAAGTAGGGAATATTTATTGTGGCAGAAGTATTGTCGTGGATCCATTTGGAAAAATTTTACTTGATATGAAAAAACGACAAGGAATTGGTGTTGTTAACATATCATCAGAAAAAATAAAGAAAACAAGAACAGTTCTTCCACTTTTAAAAAATAGACGCAGTGATACCTATTCTAAGGCTTAGGTTTTCTACTATCACAGTTGATATTTCCACACTGTCTAATCCATTTCTGTTTTCTAGAGTATCGGAATAGAATGATAGGCCATGCACAAATTTCACATTTTTGTTTGATGGCTCGTAACTTTGCTTTTTGTAATAATGGTGATGATGCATCACATCCGTTGTAATAGTTAGAACAACCAATGAACCTCTTTCTGGTTTTATGAGATCTAATAATCATCAACTGACCTAAATGACACTTGGGGCACTCAACGAGCCCATTTCTGGGAGAGTTTGTACCTAAAATTAGGTACTTTTTCTTCTTTGCTGAATATGATAGATAACCATTAGCATCAAAATATTGGTTAATTTCATTTTTGAATGACTTTGTAATTCCTTTTGTCAGTTTCACAACATTTCGGGTTTTAGTAATCTTTTGACTAAGAATCTGAACTGTTCTTTGTTGAGAATATTTCTTGTTCATAATTTTTTTCAGCCAATGTAATTGTCTGTTCCATTTTTATAGGGAATTCGGTCAGCAACTTTTGTGGAAAAGGTTTGTGTTCTTGGTGCAGGAAGCACTAAATATGGAAGATTAGATGACAGCATTTCTGATATCACTATTCAAGCATCAGTTGACGCCATAGAAAGTGCAGGAATAGAACCAAAAGAGATCAAAGCAGGTTACATTTCAAATGTGTTTGGTGTTGCAGACAAACAAGTACACCTGGGGCCTGTAGTTATGAGCAACTTGGGAATTTCCGAAAGACCGTCATTATCAATTGAATCTGCGTGTGGTAGTGGTTCCGTAGCTTTCAGAGAGGCATTTACTAATGTTGCGGGAGGATTCTATGATGCAGTGCTAGTAACGGGAGTTGAAAAAGTAACTCATACAGGAACCGAATGGACTACAACATACTTTTCTTATTGTTCAGATTTCTTTTACGAGGGTGGTGCGGGAGCATCATTTCCAGGATTATTTGCTTCAATTGCTCGAGCTTACCTAAATGAATTCAAAGCAACAGAAGAAGATCTTGCAGAAGTTGCCGTAAAGAATCATGATAATGGCTTACTAAATCCAAAAGCACATCTAAGAAAAAAGATTACAGTTGATGATGTAATGAAATCAGCTGTTGTTGCAAGTCCACTAAAACTCTATGATTGCTGTCCATTCTCAGATGGTGCTAGCTCTGTTATTTTATGTAATGAAAGTTTTGCAAAAGAACACAACAAAGACTACATCCAAGTGATTGGATCAGGCAGGGGTGGATCATCTGCAGCTCTGCAAGGTCGTAAACACCTGACAACAATACCAAGTACAAAGATTGCAGCGGAAGCCGCTTACAAGATGGCCGGCGTCACTCCTAAAGATATTGATTTTGCCGAAGTTCATGATTGTTTTACTATTGCTGAAATAATTGATACTGAAGATCTTGGGTTCTTTGAAAAAGGACAAGGTGTTCAAGCAGTTCGTGAGGGACAAACCAAACGTAATGGTCAAATTCCAATTAATCCTTCAGGCGGGCTGAAATCGAAAGGACATCCAATAGGAGCTACTGGAGTTGGTCAAATTGTTGAAGTCTATGATCAACTTACTGGAAAGGCTGGTGAAAGAACCGTAAAAGATGTTAAGATTGGCTTAACACAAAACTTTGGTGCGACTGGTGCAAGTTGCGCCGTTCATATCTTCCAAAGTGTGTAAGATGTCAGCCAAGCAGGAATTTGTTGACAACGCAAAGTCAGGTAAGATTCTAGCTAGAAAGTGTTCAAAGTGCGGAGAGCTTCATCTCGCGACAGTTTACTTTTGCAAAAAGTGCGGTACCAAGGGATTTGAAAATGCCGTGCTTGATGGTACTGGCACAATTGTCACATACACGATAATTACCATTCCTCCTGCAGGCTTTGAAAAATATACCCCTTACGCTTGGGTTGTGCTCAAACTGGAGGAATCAGGATTAAGGGTTTCAGGCTTTATGCCTGGAATCAAGACCCCCGCAGACCTTCCAATTGGCACAAAGGTCAAAATCACTGGATTCGATGATCGCGGAATTATAGTCGAAAAACAGTAAAATAAT
Source organism: Nitrosopumilales archaeon (assembly GCA_016838795.1). Lineage (GTDB taxonomy): Archaea > Thermoproteota > Nitrososphaeria > Nitrososphaerales > Nitrosopumilaceae > DRGT01. The sequence continues at coordinate 400 of JAEHKQ010000195.1, read as the reverse complement.
TTGGCACAATAATTAAAAAAAATCAAAAAGATTTTTAATTAATTTGAAAATTTGACATACTTTATGTCCGTTGAAGTCACATGTGGGAAGTGTGGTGAAAAGATTACCAACATGAAAATGTTAAAGTCTTTAAAAGATGTAATGAAACCTTATAATAACAAGTGTCCATCATGTGGACATACGTTATCAACATCAGAGTTTGCATTAGATGCTCAAGATAACTGATCTGTAAAGTTTCTGCATCACATTTTCGCAAATCCTTATTTACCGCTCTACTTTTAGACATGAATATGGAACTGAGCGAGGGAGTAGTGGAGCCTAGAGGAAGTCTACTTCAGTCTACATCAAAACGTGTGAGAATGATCTTTTCTGTTATGGCAAGTCCAAATAGAATTGATAT
>JAEHKQ010000194.1 GCA_016838795.1 Nitrosopumilales archaeon | reverse complement strand
GTTGTAGGTGATGAACGAAAATATGGTAACATTGTGATGGTCAGAATTGTTGATTCTATAGATGCAATGACAGCGGACTGGACTCGACTTCCACATGGATTACTTGAAAAAATAAGCAATAGGATAACAAATGAGATTGAAGATGTGACGTGGGTAACATATGCAATTTCAAGCAAACCTCCTGCGACAATTGAACCACAGTAATATGTGTTAATTCAATTTTTGAAAAATATTATTCAGAGTAAACAGGCTCCAAATACTCCAGCTGAATCTCCTAATTTGTTTTGTAATATTGGAGTATCAACTAAATCAGAAAATACTTTTTCGTAAACTGATTTTTTTCCTTCATCATAAAGAAAAGAAATATTTGAAACGCCACCACCTAAAACGATGACATCAGGATCTAAAATATCAATGACATTTGCTAAAGCGGTTCCAAAATCTTCTAAAAATCCGTTCTTCCATGGTTTTGCTTTGTCATTATCAAGGTTGTAAATAATTTTTTTAAGTGGTTCATCATTACCCGTTAGTGCTAACCAACGTTTTTCAAGAGCAGGACCACTGATGTAAGTCTCAACACAGCCACGCTTACCACAAAAACAATTGTTTCCATTCGGATGCAGTATATGATGGCCCCATTCGCCAGCGATATTTGTTCTACCTTTGTGAATCTTATTATTTATCACAATACCGCCACCCACACCTGTTCCCAATATTACTCCAAAAACAACTTCAAAATTTGTAGCTGCTCCCATTTTTGCTTCTGCAATTGTAAAGCAATTTGCGTCATTTTCCATAGAAATTTTTTCCCCAAGAGCTTTTTCCAAATCTTCTTTGAATGGCATTCCAATAAGACATTGAGTATTACTGTTTTTGATACGACCGGTCTTTTTTGAAATTGTCCCAGGAGTACAAATTCCAATTGAAAAATCATTAGCTTTTGTTTTTAATTCATTCACTAATCCAACAACTGAATTTATGATTGTGTTGTAATCATTTTGTGGGGTTGGAATGCGTTTTCTTTCAATTACGTTAAGTTTTTCATCAAGTAGAATTCCTTCTGTTTTTGTACCACCTAGATCAATTCCTATTTTGTTCATGGTTTAGCTTAGTGAAGGTTTGTTTTAATTTTTCATAATTCTCTTTTAATTTAAAACTAAAAAAATTAGTACGTGTTTAGGATGATTTTTTCTTTATCCCATTGGTGGTGGTCCTCCTGAAGGACCATTACTGCCTGGAGATCCTGAAATGGCAATAACATCATCAATTCTAAGAATCATGTTGGCGGTTTCCGTAGCTGATTTTATTATTTGCTCTTTTACTGAAACCGGTTCAACAACATCAAGTGCTAGCATATCACTAATCTTTGTATTTCTTGCATCAATGCCAGTCCACTTTTTTCCTTGACTTTGTTTTGCTCTTAGATTTACCATTGTGTCTATTGGATCCATTCCAGCATTCTCAGCAATAGTTAATGGGATTGTTTCTAATGCTTCTGCATATTTTTTGATGGCAAGTTGTTCTCTTCCGTCAAAGCTGTTAGCCCAATCTTTAAGCACAGTTGCAATATAAGCTTCTGGAGACCCTCCACCAGCCACTATTGCTGGTTTTTCAATTACATCTTTGACAACCATAAG
>JAEHKQ010000193.1 GCA_016838795.1 Nitrosopumilales archaeon | reverse complement strand
GCCGCCTTGTTTAACTTTGATAGACTTGACGGTTCCATCTTTATGGGATTTAATACCAACTTGCATCTTCATTGATTCTAAAACACAAACATTGTCTCCTTTTTTTATATTGGCCCCTTCTTCCACAGCAATTGATATCACTTTACCTGGGATTTGGCTTCTTAGTGTAAGTTGTGAATCACTGATTTCTGCTCCTCCAGAGAATTTGTAAACAATTTCATCGAGGTTTGCGTGTAGATTCAAAGTCATTGGAATTCCATCTACAACAAGATTCATCTTAGATGTAGTACTTTCAAGATACTTGACCTTGTGATATTTTTGATCTAAAATAAATTCTATTTCACGAGTATCCATGTTTAAAATTTTCAAATTTTGTTCTCTGTCGTTTATTTTAATTATATATTCTGAATTACCTGAGTTTTCCATAATTTCTCCATTGAATGTTCCCTCGATGTCTTCTATTTGGTATTCCATTGCTTCAATCCAGTTGGCTCTTCCAACGTGTGCTATTTTCGGTTGTGGACTTTACTCTGCTTTTAAAGTATTCCGAATGAATAACGGCTGCAGCCAAAGCAGCGTCTTTGTTTGTTTCCTTGTCTGCTTTGATATCGGCTGTTAATCTATCTAAAATTCCATATCGTTTCAAAAAGTCTGTTGACAAGTCTCCTTTTTTGTATTCTTCAGTCTTGAGAATTGTTTTATAAAGTGGAATCGATGTTTCAACACCTTGGATGTAAAAGTCTCCTAATGCATTTAGCATTCGTAGTCTTGCTTCATCAAAAGTTTGACCCCATGTACAGAGTTTTGCCATCAAAGAGTCATAGAAAGATGAAACCGTACAGCCAGAATACAAGTAAGAATCACATCTAACGCCAGGTCCAGATGGAATTGTCACATCAGAAACTGGTCCTGTTGATGGCGCAAAATCCAAAAAGGTATCTTCTGCATTAATTCTACATTCAATGGCATAACCATTCATTTTGAGATCCTTTTGTTTGAATGGAATCTCTTCACCATTTGCAATATCAATTTGTAGTTTAACAAGATCTAATCCTGAAACAAGTTCTGTGATTGGATGTTCTACTTGTAAACGCGCATTAATTTCAATGAAATAGAAATCACCGTCATCTGTTCTAAGAAATTCTGCAGTTCCAAGATTAGTATAATCAACAGCTTTTGCTGCTTTCACGACTAATTCACCAATTCTATCTCTTGTTTCTTGATCAACCACAGGAGAAGGAGTTTGCTCAATTAGTTTTTGATTTCTTCTCTGAATTGAGCACTCTCTTTCAAAAATATGAACCGTATTGCCATGAGTATCTCGTGCCATTTGATATTCAATGTGTCTAATTTTTTCAAGGAATTTTTCAACTAGGATGGCAGATTTGCCAAAAGCTGCCATTGATTCGCCAGTTGCAGATTCATAATTTTCTTTTAGTTTTTTATCGCTGGTGACAAGTCTTATTCCTCGTCCGCCACCTCCATAAACTGACTTTAAAAGAACTGGATACTTTATCTCGTTTGCGATTTTTTGTGCTTCATCTGCATCTTTAACAAGACCTGGACTTCCAGGAACTGTTGGAACTTTGGCTTTTAACATTACTGCTTTGCAGCGCATTTTATCACCACAAAGCTCCATTGAATCTGCAGTTGTACCAATGAAATTAATTTTATTTTTCTCACATAATCTTGTAAAGTCAGGATTTTCTGAAAGAAATCCATAACCGGGATGAACAGCATCTGCGCCAGAAGATAAAATTGTTTCTAGAATTTTTTCTTGATTAAGATAACTTTTAGCTGGAGCGCCTTCTCCAATGTGGTATGATTCTGTTGCTTGTTTTACATGCAATGAATTAACATCTTCATCGGAATAAACTGCTACAGTTTTGATTCCTAACGCTTTGCATGTTTTAATAACACGGAGAGCAATCTCTCCTCTGTTTGCAATTAAGACCTTCTCAATCATTTCTCTTATAGGTTAATGTTACCGTGTTTTCGTGGATATTGTTTTTCGCGTTTATTGGCTAGCATTTCAAGAGCTTTGATTAGCATTGGTCGCGTTTCAGCAGGATCAATTACAGCATCTATACTGCCATGAGATGCGGCAACATATGGATTCTCAAACTTTTCTGCAAAATCATCAATCAATTCTTTCTTCAGGGCTTCTGCGTCTTTTGCCTTGGCAAGTTCCTTTCTATTCATTATTTTGATTGCAGCTTCTGCTCCTAGGACAGCAATTTTTGCTGTAGGCCAAGCGTAATTAATATCAGTTCTAAGATATTTGCTTGCCATTGCAATGTATGCTCCACCATATGCTTTGCCGATAACAAGAGTAACTTTTGGCACGGTTGCCTCACAATATGAAAACAGTAACTTGCTTCCATGGCGAATGATTCCATTGTGTTCTTGGTTAGTTCCCGGCATGTATCCCGGGGTATCCACCAAAGTAATTATTGGAATGTTATAACAATCACAAAATCTAATGAATCTTGCAGCCTTGTTTGATGAATCAATGTCTAGTGCACCAGCAAGCTGAAGTGGTTGATTTGCAACGATTCCTACAGTTTTTCCATTTAGTCGCCCAAAACCTACTACAATATTGGCTGCAAACAGCTCATGAATTTCAAAGAACTCATGGTTATCAACAAATGAATGAATTATTTCTTTCATATCATATGGTTGAAGAGGACTTTCTGGAATAGTGTTGATTATATTGTGATCCAATCTGTTTGGGTCATCATCTGTTGTAACTATTGGAGGTTCTTGAGAATTGTTTTGTGGTAGATATGATAGTAATTTTTTGATATAATCCATACATTCGTATTCATTTTGTACTACAAAGTGAGCCACTCCACTTTTTGTTCCATGAGTCATTGCACCGCCTAATTCATCAAAAGAAACTTCTTCACCAAGAACGGTCTTTACAACGTCGGGGCCTGTAACAAACATTGTTCCAACCTTATTTACCATTATCACAAAATCGGTCATTGCAGGAGAATAAACGGCGCCACCAGCTGATGGACCAATACTTGCAGTTATTTGTGGAACAACACCAGAAGCTAACTCATTATGGTAAAAAATATCAGCAAATCCATCCAAGCTCAAAATTCCTTCTTGAATTCTTGCACCGCCTGAATCCATTATACCAACTATGGGACAGCCATTTCGAATGGCATGATCCATAAGTTTTGTAATTTTTTTTGCTCCCATTTGACTTAGGGTTCCACCTAGAACCGTAAAATCATAAGCAAAAATGTAGATCTGTCTTCCATTAATGGTTCCGTAGCCAATAATTACACCATCGCCAAAGAATTTTTTCTTCTGCATATCAAATTCATGGTAGTGATGCGTTGTAAGAGCATCAATCTCTGTAAAACTACCTTCATCTAACAATAAATCAATGCGTTCTCTTGCAGTAAGCTTTCCTTTGTCATGCTGAGATGATATTCTGTCTTGTCCGCCACCTTGTGCTGCAGTTTTGTTTGTATTTAGTAATCTTTCAATTTTTTTAGAATGCATGCCCAGAGATCTGAAACATGCTTTAACCTATATTAATTTGTCAGATCTTATTTTCTAAGTTTGTTTTGTTCTAACCAACACGTATTGTTGAGGACAAATTTAACAGAAATATATTTAACTAAAAATTACGAAAAATAGCTTGGTATGGTAGATCATAAGGGAAAAATAACTTACACTCAATTATTAAAAGAGGATCTTCTCATCTTTCGATTTGTTCCAGATAATGGCATGCCGGATTATGAGGCGGGTCAGTTCCTTACTCTTGGTTTCCATATACCAGGGGAAGATTTCAAGCTTGTTCGTAGAGCATATTCAATTGCTTCGCATCCTGAAAACAGAAATTATTTTGAGTTTGTAGTTAGATGGGTTCGAAGTCCTTTACCGGGGCGTGTTACAACCATGCTATTATATGCAAGTGAAGGAGATAAGATAATTTGGGGAGACTGCGTGGGAAATGCTTTAACAATTAATGATAGATTGCCTGATGGTAGCAAAGACGAAAGAAGAATTGTGTGTGTTAGTGGAGGCACAGGCCTAGCACCGTTCGTTAGTTTTGCTAACCACTTACATGATATTGGAGACAAAAGAGAGATTGTTTGTCTTCATGGTGCAAGTTATGTAGATGAGCTAAGTTACAAATCACTTCTTACAAAATTAGACACTGAAAGTATTGATCGAGGAAGAGACAAATGGAATTTTACTTATAGAGCATCAATTAGTCGACCCAAAGAATGGATTAACAGATCTTGGAATGGTCAAACAGGTAGAGTCGAGCAATTCCTAAAACCAGGACCTGATGGGTTATCTCCATTAGAAAAATTAGTAGAAGAAAAAATTACTAGAGACAATACAATATTTTACATCTGCGGCTGGCAAGGTACAATTGATGGAACAATGGACTTTATGAAACCAAAGGGTTTTGTCACGATGCCAGACAAGCGTGAAGATGGAAGCTTTGAAGTAAAGTTCGAATCTTACGGTTAAACAAATCATTTTTTTAAAGAAATAATATTATGAAATTAGAATTTAGTACTGGACTGTAGTCCAAACAGTTATGAATTATCTTGTTCCGATGCTTTCTTTGAATTGTTCGCAGGTGTAGAAACGAGGCCTTCTGCAACAGCTTTTGTTAAATCATCAATAATTTTGATTTTTTTCTCATCAGTTTCTCCTAGCTGTGCTAACGCTTTCTTTAATTCTTTCATTCGGAACAAGTTTGCGCTAGCAGATACGTCCTCAACTATGGGTTCTGGCTCAAGTTGTGTCATTGTTTCCTCTAAAATTGGAATTTCTTGACTAATCATTTTTTCTACAGCAGGAACTTTTGCTTTGCTAGCGGTCACATATGCTTCATACATCTCATCAATTTGATCTCTGAACATTAATTTAATTCCAGGAAACGTAGACACTTTATCCTCAACTGCTCTAGGAGAAGATATATCCAACATCAGTGTACCTGTCTTTTTCTTTTCCATAACTCGTCTTAGTCTATGATGATTGATAAAGTGATAATCTGCCGTAGTTGCAACAAAGATTATGTCAAATTTATCAAATGTGGATAAAGCACTTTCAAATTCTATTGGTGTTCCACCCAATATTTTAGAAAAACCAGTGGCGCGTTCAATTGTCATACTGGTAACACTGAATTTTTTGTCTTTGTTATTAAGAGGTTTAGCAATCAAGGCTGCTGCTTCACCGGTGCCTATAAGTAAAACATTTTTCTTTTCATCTAATCCTACTTTTTCTTCTGCAGTTTTGATAGCAAGATCACCAAGAGATGTTATTCCTTTGCTAATTTCGGTAGAATCTCTAATACGAGTAGCAATTTGTAGAGAACTATCAAATAATTTATTCAATATTCTACCAGATGCTTTAGCTAGTTTTGCACTTGTAATTGATGCTTTTATTTCGTCAAGGACTTCTAATCTTCCTAGAACTAATGAGTCCAAACCTGTTGCTAGTCTTAATAGATTACGGTAAACATCAGTATTCTTATACACCTCAAAAATTTGATCGAAGTGGTCAATGTCATGTTCTTCTATTTCTGTTAGTGATTGCCAGGTTTCATGGATTTTATTTATAATAAGGTATTTTCCTTCAATTCTCCTTCTATCTGGAATGTACGAGGTTTCCAAATTAACTACCAAAAATACTTCAACCCTGAAAGCATTCTGAACTATTACACATTCTGAAACACCAGAAATTTTCTTAAAAGCTTCACATGCAGCTGGAATGTCTTTGAATGAAAATTTTTCTAACTTATGAAGTGGGACATTTCTGAAAGTAACTCTTGCGTTGATTATGTCAAAATTTTTTTTACTCAGTTTGTCATCACCATTTATTTTCGAAGTTTGTCTCTCCCACCTTTTGCTATACGGAAAACATTCATGCCATTGTAATAATTGTCATAGAGATTATCAAGATTTTTTAGGTCTTGTTCGGTTTTAGAAATTTGCAGTTTAGCAGAATCTGGGTTAGCTTTAAGATATTGTAATTTTTTCTCTAGTTCTTGCTTAAGGTCATTAACAGTTCTTTCGTAATTTGATAATCCTCTGAATTCTGGACTGAGGATATATTCTGGCTTGTATTGTGGAGTCTGATCTGCTGGAATTTGTACTTGACTTGAAATGTCTTTTTCTTCATCTTGTGAAAGTAAAGGCACTAGTGGAACTAGGCCTTTTTTACCTAACCAAAATTCTGGCTCTTCCATTTCTCGTCTAAATATTCGGTCTTGTCTATATCTATCAGAATACGACTCGGCTGGTTTGGGTGCTAAAACTGGTTTAGTTTCTTTCTTAGGTTCTTCAGGTTTTGCTTTTACCGTTGGTTTCTCTTTTGGTGCTTCTGGTTTAGTTTCTTTCTTAGGTTCTGGTTTAGTTTCTTTCTTAGGTTCTGGTTTAGTTTCTTTCTTAGGTTCTGGTTTAGTTTCTACTTTAGCAGTTGTTTTCGTTGGTTTGTTTGTTGAACCCTTTGGCCTTCCGCGTTTCTTTTTTGGTTTTTCAGGGTCTCCAGGCAATATTGATTACCTAAATGCAGTCAAATTTTAAGTTTTGAGTCCGATCAGAGCAATAGAATAGTTAGTTGTTTGCAGTAGTTTACTTCAGTATACAGTGCTTACCTAGTTTACCTATGCAGTAGAATTTAGTAAACGAAATTTTTTCATGACAGATTTTTGATATAGATTATACGGATCCGTTTTAGCTTCACATTTTTTACAAATACAAATCTGAGAAACCCGTTCTAAATCACAACTATCATGAAATTCACATGTAGGACAACCAGCTGGTCCGCCACATACACCACATATTAGTTCTTTAATTTTAGCACACTTTTCATGTTTAACACCAACGTCCTTTGCCCAAAACCCAATCTCATCTTTTTCAATTTTCTCATTGCATACTATACATTTACCAGGAAATTTCATGGTAATTTTTCGCCAGCTCATTTCAGTCTCTCAATCTCCTTTTCTATAATGTCATCAAAGGTTTCATCAAGTTCTAATTTTTTGTTTTTTATCATAAACAAAATGTATGGAAGGTAAAATGTTGCAAAAGAACTTCTTGAAACATGTAGTTTTTTTGCTAGAACTGTTGCCATATCCTTGATGCTTTTACCGTCCCAACGTAATCTGTTTAGTAAAGGCCAGGAGAGATTATACCGTGAATACCTAATTGGTGTGTCTTTTTTGTATAACCCAAGCAAGATATTATCAAGATAGCGCAAAAGTCTCCATTCCTGAGTCTTGAAAATTTTTCCATAAAGCATGTCAGCCTCTGATAAAACATCTAACATTCTTGCCGAGTCCTCTTTGGAGAGATTACTTGTAATTACACTAGAGTAAAACGCGTTGATTTTTTCTCTTGGATCTATTCCCATAGAGTATAGTACACTACGAGCTTCATCAATTGAATTTGCTTTAAAGAATGCATTGACACCAGCCTCTACATCAAGCGTTTCAGATGTTCGTTCACTTGGTGGATTGAATCCAGTAACAAGAGCTTGGGTACTATTTATCATGGAACGAATGTCACCACGTGATTCATCAATTATCTTGATCAGTGAACCAGGACTAAGCTTTGCGCCTTCTTTTTTTAGAATATTTTCAAGATGTAATCTCAAAAGTCTTGGTGGAAGAGGTCTAAAGTAAATTATCTTAACAACTTTTTTAATGCTTTTCATTTTTGTTGATATGTCAGAGTTGGCAGCTAGAATGATTGGTACTGTTGGTTCCTTGAGAATTTTGATTAATGCTTCTGCTCCACCAAAGTCTGCTCTTCCATGAATTCCATCTACCTCATCAACAAAAATCATAGGACTGCCAAGCACACTGATGTTTCCTAGAACCGGGCTAAGAACATCAGAAATTCTTGATTTGCTTCTAACATCACTTGCATTAAGACTAATAGAATCATATCCGAACTGCTTTCCTGCCAAGTTTGCAATAGTCGTTTTTCCGATTCCAGGAGGACCAACTAATAAAATTGGTTTTGTTCCCTTCTTCCACTTTGTAAACCATTCAACAAGTGAATTCCTTGCCTCCTCATTTCCAATCATTTCGGAAATGCTTTGAGGTCGATGTTTTTCAGACCACATCATCATACATCACTTTGGAAGTTTCTCTGAAAACTTGGACCACATGTTTGCTTTCTCAAGTTGGTTATACCAAAACTGGTTGTAATGTTCTACAGTAAGGAACAAAAATTCCAAAAATTCACCATGTGAGAACCCATCTGGTAGTAATTGAAGTGCAAGTCGTGCGTCCTGAAGATACAAATTACTTTTTTCTAATGTTAATTCAAATCCCTTTTTCACATCATTAGCTAACAAGGAGTAGTAAAGTGGCCATGATGGAATCTTTACAAATCCATTTTTGATCGAGTCTTCAATTTCGTTTCCACAACCAACTCCTTCTGCTGCTCGTGCCATGCCAAGATAGAAAATTTCTCCCAATGGGTTTTTTGCAAGAGCCATGTTTCGTCCGGCAGTTCCCATCACTGCTCGATATTTTTTGTAACACTGATTCATCTCCTCTTCTGTAATTTTAGTTGGTTTTTGTTTTAGCTTGATATCAAGATACTGACCAATTCTAGCATCCTTAAATCCTTCCTCAAATTCTTTGAGAACTTCATCACCACCCTTTGAGATCTTTTCACGCGCAAGCTTCAGAATGTATGGATTCATCAGCTTGTAATCATCTAAATAATCTAGGTCTTCATCCTTGTCTACGATTCTATCCATTGGCTCACTCAAATCTATGGCAATAATATGACCATCAACTAGATTTTGCTTCATCTCGGGATCATGATTTCCATAAAATTCTGCCGCAGCATCATAAAGTGCATTAAAAACAGGGAATGTCATCTTGACAAAATTAGAGTTCAATATTCGCAAAACACGGTCCTGCAGTACTTCAGGGCTCTCTAGTTTAGACTTGATTGGATCAATTTGTGAAGATTCTAGAATGATTTCAGTAGAACCAACTTCTTCAGCAAATGCCTGTTGTGTAGAGTTTGGAGAACTGTCTGATTTGATCTGTTTTAACAAATCAGCTGCAAATCTTTTTGCAAAATTTGGAAATTCTGTTTCAGCTTCTTCTTTATATTTGTTGAAAAGTTTGTAACCTTTCTTTTTAAAAAATGCTTGTTTAAGAATTTGTTTACCAGGTTTTGTACTCATCAATGCTTCTTTGCTAACAACTGACTGGTCTTTTCCACTCACATTGCCAAAGTTTCCTTTTAGTTATTTATGCTTTCAATGATGTCTACTTCACTTAAATTACGAAAAAATCGAATCAAAGTATGGAAGTAATTGAAATTTTGCGCGAAGTTTCAAAACAAGTGTATGAAAATGTAAAAAACTTGGCAGGAACTGATGACGCTGCAGGTGATTTTGGAAGAGGTGCGGGTGGTGACATTTCCAGAAATATCGATATCGTTGCGGAGAAAACTGTTCTAGATTATTTAAAAAAAATCAATTTTGATTGTGTCGTTTTAGGCGAAGAGTGTGGTAGAGTAGAATTATCAGAGAATCCAAAAGGCTATCTAATCATGGATGCGATTGATGGTTCTGCAAACTCTGTAAGAGGCATACCATTTTTCTGCTGCTCGTTGGCTTTTGCGACCGAAAACAAGCTCAGCTCTATAACTGATGCTGTTGTGACAAACCTATCAAATGGAGATTTGTATTGGTCAAAAGGAAAAGGAGCATACCTCAACGACGTAAAAATCCATGTCCAAACAAAAAAACCAGTTTACAGAATTGTCGGAGTAAATACTTCTGGTGCAAGTCCAGAGTTAATGAAAAAGTTACATCCTGTGTTTGAACGACATAATCATACCAGACATTTTGGAGCAAATGCTCTTGAGATGGCTTTCTTTGCACAAGGTTTGATAGATGTTTTCATTGATTTACGAGACAAAATTAGAGTACAGGACATTGCTGCTGGATACTTTTTGATCAAAGAGGCAGGTGGATTAGTCTTGGATGCAAATCAAAATCCTCTTGATTCTGATCTTGAATATAAAACAAGGATATCATTCATTGCAGCTACAAATCAAGAAATCTTGGATGAGGTAATGTCAAAAATAAAGTAATGTAGCGCCCTCGGCGGGATTTGAACACGCGTCTCAGCCGTGACAGGGCCGAATTCTAGACCGGGCTATACTACAAGGGCGTGATATTTGAAAAAGAATTTGGAAGTTTAAAGCTTTCTTAGATTTCAAAAAACTTGTAAAAGACTAAATTATACACATCGACGAGTTTTGTGGGGGTCTGTGGCGCAGCCAGGTAGCGCACCGGCCTTTTAAGCCGGTTGTCGTGGGTCCGAATCCCACTAGACCCGCAACCTATTTCATCAATGATTTAACTTTCTTTGAAAGATTGGATAAAGAATTTGTGATGTTACCATCTCGTTTTGTAATTCCAATACGATAGGCATTGATTTTTTTAATTCGATCAGCAATCATTCGTTTTTGTTC
>JAEHKQ010000192.1 GCA_016838795.1 Nitrosopumilales archaeon | reverse complement strand
TTTGCATATACTAGTTTAATTGGGAAATTAGTTTTCTCCACCCTCTCTTGAATTTTTGATAAAATTCTTCTAACTACTAGTGTTTTTCCTGTTCCTGGTTTACCATAAACTAGTAAGTTTGAGGGTCGAAATTGTTTAAGAATTGGAATGAGTGATTGTGTGACTTTTTCCTGTTCTAAATCACGGTGGTAAATGTTGTTCGGCACGTATGTATGATGTAAAATGGTTCTGTTTTTGATTAGTGATTTGCCAGTTATTGCGGCCTCTAGCAGTTTCTCTACTGGATCTAGTGTCGTTATGCTCATTTTCAGGATCAGAAGGATCAATCATGATCACTTGAACAGATCCTCTTAGTTTTTTTCACAAGGCGGATCGTTTGTATTGACATCGATCAATCTACGCTATTCGGGCACACACCTTTGTTTCTACTTATTTTAAGAATATACAGAATATAATTATAGTTAGTCTTTTAGTTTTTTTTAAAAAAATTATAAAATAAAACAGTGGAAATGTTGGTGTGTGGGTTTTAGACTGTTAACAATTAGTTAACTTGTTGTTAAACAACCAACCCAAAAAGCCTATTTTAACCCTATTATTTCTACTCCAACCGTGAATTTCCATTATTAACATAGTTAACAGCGAAATTCAACCCCCCTCTTTCCACTCTAGGCATGAAAAACATCAAACCAAATAGTTAAAACCCCCCAAACTTGTTAACATAAAAAATCCTCATAGGCGTGGCTTGTACAGTCAAAGTTAACAAATCATGTAGTTAACTAATATCATCGGATCTGTTCAAGTGTTAACCATAGATCCTCAACTCCACAATGGTTACCAAGAAAAGAATCCGTATAGATATGGAAGATGCTGATGGAGCCAAATATGATATCAAATTAGAAGGAAATGTGACTAGAGAGAAAATCCTCAAAATCTTCGAAATGATGGATTTGATGAATATTGAACAAGGTCCTGAGACACCTAATCTTAATTCTATAGGAGGTAAAATTTGGAATATTATTGATAAACACTTTCCAGTAGGAAAATTCACCTCAAACGAAATTCTTGAAAAATATGAAGACGAGTATGATGAACCAATAAAATTGAGTGTAATTTCGACCTACCTATCTAGATTTACCTCTAAAGGTAAGACCGAACGCTCAAAAAAAGGCAGAGAATGGGCCTATCAAACGATTAAACTTAATCAAAAATACAATCAACCTAAGAAATAGTAGCCTTTCTAAGAATAACCCCATCCCCACTCAATATTACTTTAACATAATCTCCTTTCTGTACATCCATATGCCTTCTGAATTGTTTTGGTAAGGAAATAGTACCAGTAGAGGTTATTTTCACTATTACTTCCTGATATTCAGAGGACATAATAAATTCATAATTCTATAATATATAAAATAGTAATTTTAATAAAATTAAATTTTAAGATTAATTTTTTTGAACTCCGATTTCAAAAAACAATTAGGCCGCTGTTGGGGGTGATATCATACCACCCAACTTTTCTTTACCTTTGTTTGTAACTGAGTAAGTATAAGGTTTCGAGTTGGTGTTTCTTTTTGCATAACCATCCTCAAACAATTTCTTCATTAATCTAGATGTATGCTCTCTACTTCTTCCCAATGTGATTTGAATGTCATGTGATGTCATTGATTTGCTTGTGATTAATTTCAAGACGTAGTCTGTTGCATTTTGGTAACCCATATTTGGCACACGCTGTTCTTGGGGGCCCACCACAATTTCCTTATGATGAACTAATTCATTTTTGTTTGATACATGCTCAACACTCCCAGTTTCAGATGTAGGATCGGATAATTTTGTGCTATAATCCTCTAAATCTAGAGCATCTAAACGGATTTTCATATCAATTAACTGCCTTTCATAAAACTCTAGACGCTCAAAATGAGAAGGGTCATTCATAGTAGGTTTGAATTTCACATATGGTTTTATTTTGATGAATAGGTATAAACCAAAAACACCGACCAGAAATGCAGCTATGATTCCTAAAATTATCTCAGGATCAGGAATTTCAATCAACATCACACATATTTAACCAATTGTGATTTATCATATTAGAACAACATAATTTCACATTTTACACTAACAAAAACATCACCATCAATCACGACAAAAACAAATAATTTTTGAATCAAATCATATGTTGCAAGTTTGGCGAATTAGCCTATCAATCACACTAATCACTTGGTCTTCCCTCTCTGGGAAAACATCACCATCTTTTATCACAGTAACCTGTTCTGCTAGTCTAGACATCACAGCTATATCCTTAGGCAATAACACTTCAAGTCCACGAAGCAAAACAACAGAGTAAAACAAAGCCATTAACTTATTCCGAGACTGGCTAACCTGCCTGTAATACGCACCTTTTGTTATGTTAAACTTGTTTTCTGTTAAACCTCTACGATTTAGAATTATTTCAATCTGTCTTTCAGTAAACAATGATTTTTTAATGATTTTTCTTAAAATATTATTAAAATTTACAATTCCATCTTCAGACAAAGCTATACAAATCTGTATACCGAAATTCTAATTAAACTTTAAAGAGTTGACTCCAAACGTCAACGATGGCCAGTATGCGTATAGAGAACTACCTTAAATCACAACTAAAGAAGAAAAACACTCTAATCTTCGTATTAATCGACTCTGAAGTTTCAAAAAATACTGATGCAGTAACCTTAGCTAAAAAGGTAGAAAAGATGGGCGCCTCGGCCATTCTGGTGGGGGGCTCATCAGCCACTGATCAAATGGAAATGGCCAAGACAGTTAAAACCATAAAAAAATTAATTAAAATTCCAATAATCCTTTTTCCAGGTAATATTACCGGCGTGGTTCCTGGCGCTGATGCTATTTTATTCAGTTCTCTCCTAAACTCTGAGAATCCATATTTTATATCTCAAGCTCAAGCTCTTGGCGCCCCAGCTGTGCTGAAATTTGGATTAGAGCCACTGCCTACAGCCTACCTAATTATTGGAGAAGGAACATCTGCGTGGTTCTTTGGTTCGGCAAGGGGCATCCCCTTTGATAAACCAAACATAGCGGCAGCTTATTCACTAGCTGCTCAATTTTTAGGCATGAGATTTGTCTATCTTGAGGCTGGTTCTGGTGCAAAATCCAACGTTAAACCAGAGATGGTCAAAACGGTCAGGAAAATTTTCAATGGTTTTCTCATTGTAGGTGGAGGGATTAAAGACGTAAAAACTGCCACAAATTTAGCAAAGGCCGGCGCTGACGCACTCGTGATTGGAACCTTTTTAGAAAAAGGAGGCAGTTTAAAAAAACTTGAACAAATAACAAAAGCAATTCAAAGAACTAAGAAATAAGATAATACAATGTCTCAAAATGGAGCAATATATAGAATAAAAGATCTCGACGTTCCTGATTATTATACCAAATATTATTCAGCTCTTTCTAAAGAGACATACGATATTTTTGTCAAGGCCGCAGAAGCCAAATCTACCCTTGTAGATTCTTCAGGAATAATTGAGCCAAAAATTGCTTTTGATTTAGCAGACCGAGTTGCAAAAATGCATGACATTAATATTGCCGATCCCCTACGACAACTTCTAAAAACACATGGAAAAGAACTATCGGCACTAAATTTTTCAAAAGATATTGCATTAGGAAAATATACGCCCCCTAATTCCTCCTTGGAAGAAAAACTTGACCTGGCGGTTCGTGTTGGACTTGCAATTGTGACGGAAGGAGTTACTATAGCCCCTCTTCAAGGAATTTCAGAGGTAAAAATTAAAAAAAATAAGGATGGTTCAGAATATCTATCAATCTCAATTGCTGGTCCCATGCGCTCAGCTGGGGGGACAGAATCTGCTGTCACAATGCTAATAGCTGATCATGTAAGAAAAACAGTCAATCTATCAAAATATCAAGCAAATTCATTTGATGATGAAACTGGGAGATTTGTTGAAGAACTAAGAATCTATGAAAGAGAGGCTAGCAGCTTTCAATTTCATGTTTTTGATGACGATATTATCAAGGTCATCTCAAATCTTCCAGTTGAACTTGATGGAGTTGATACAGACCCATTCGAAGTAGTTAACCATAAAAATATGTCCAGAATTAAAACCGACCGAGTTAGGGGCGGAGCATTACGTGTTTTAAATGATGGATTAATCGGTAGATCGAAAAAACTTCTGAAAAGAATCGAGTTTTACAACCTGGATGGATGGGAATGGCTCAATGATCTAAAAGGAGCTGTTCAAACAGGAGGTGATGAAGAGGACGCAGCTGCAAAAAGGATGAGAGAGGTAATTGCTGGCAGATCTGTTTTATCCATGCCGAACAAATTTGGTGGATTCAGACTGAGATATGGCCGTGCTTGTAATTCTGGATTCGCAGCAGTTGGGTTTCACCCAGTTGTAGCTGAAATTTTAGATCACACAATTGCTGTAGGCACTCAAGTTAAAACTAACATTCCTGGTAAAGGAGCTACCGTAGCATTTGTAGACTCGATTGAAACTCCAATCGTGCGTCTTGAAAATGGAGATGTTATTAAAATTAAGGATGTGGAACATGGAATCAAAATCAAGAACCAAATCAAAAAAATCCTTCATTTAGGCGACATTCTAATTTCATTTGGTGATTTTTTAGAAAACAATGCAAAATTAGTCCCATCGGGATATGTAGAAGAATTTTGGATTGAAGAATTAAGAAAAATAATCATGGAAAAAAAACTTCATGAAGATCACATTATTCAATTTCTCAAAAAAATCCCAACATTTGATGAAGCGGTAGAGCTCTCGCTTAAATTCAATATTCCACTACACCCAAAACATCTTCATTATTGGGATCAAATCTCAATGGAAGAATTTTATGAAATTTTACAACCATTGAAAATTAATGAAAAATCTATAGAATACCCAATTTCATGTAAACCAATTTTAGAAAAACTAGGAGTACCCCATAAAATTCAAAACACAAATGCCATATTGGAACAAACTGAGGCAAAAATTTTCTTTAATTTACTTTTCAGAAAACCAATTATCAAAGATGGTTCACTTTCAATTCTAGAGAAAATCTCTCAAACATCTGGAATTACAATACGCAAAAAATTCTCAACATCAATTGGGGTAAGAATTGGTAGGCCTGAGAAAGCCGCACCAAGAGTAATGAAACCACCCGTTCATACTTTATTCCCAATTGGGGAAAAAGGGGGGGCAACCCGTGATTTACTAAAGGCGTCAAACCAACCAAATTTTTATACAAACATCTTCAATAGAATTTGCAAAAAATGTAATGAACCATCTATTGGTTTTAGATGTACAAACTGTCATGAAAAAACTTCTGTAGTTTATGTTTGCCCAAACTGTAGAGCAACCCTTGATTCAGATTTTTGTCAAAAATGTAAAAAAAACACATTAACCCACTCATACCAACCCTTTCCACTAAAAAAGAAACTGTTAGCAATACAAGAAAAAATTGGGATCAGAGTACACGAACCATTCAAAGGAGTAAAAGATCTAATTAACCAAAACAAAATTGCAGAACCTCTTGAAAAAGGATTGATAAGACAAAATTATGGTTTAACAGTTTTCAAAGATGGCACAGTGAGATTTGACGCAACAAATTCTCCTTTAACACACTTTAAACCATCTTGGATTGGAGTGTCAATTGAGGCACTAAAAAAACTCGGTTATACTCATGATGTAAACGGCGAAGCAATTTCTAACACTGATCAACTTATAGAACTTCGAATGCAAGACGTCATTATCCCAAAAGAAAGCGGAAAACATCTAGTAGATATTTCTAAGTATATTGATACAGAATTAGTCAAGTTTTATGGTAAATCATCTTTCTATAATGTTAGAAACATAGATGAATTAATAGGGCACCTCATTATCGGTTTAGCACCACATACTTCAGTTGGTATTGTTGGAAGAATTATCGGTTACACAAACACCCATGTTTGTTTTGGAACCCCAAATTGGCATTCTGCAAAAAGACGTGATGCTGATGGCGATGCTGATTCAATCATGCTTCTGATGGATAGTTTGTTGAACTTTTCAAGACAATTTCTATCCATCAATATAGGAGGGTTGATGGATGCACCACTCTTAATTCAACCACTAGTATTACCACATGAATCACAACCACAGGCACATAATCTTGAGGTAACAAAGTTTTTCCCATTGGAATTTTTCGAATCAACACTATCACAAAAAATAGCTTCTGATATTACATCCGTAGAAATCATAAAATCACGATTGGAAACAAAAGAACAGTTTTCTAATTATCACTTTACCCATACAACTTCAACACTTACAACATCAAAACCACGTAGCGCGTATTCAACCCTTGGTTCAATGTTAGATAAACTCGATATGCAAATTAGAAATGCAGATCTAATAGACGCTGTAGACACAAATGAAATTGTCTCTAATGTAATCTCTACACATCTTATTCCAGACATCATGGGAAACCTAAGATCATATGCTAAACAGAGTTTTAGATGTACAGCATGTGGTAGAAGCTATAGGAGAATTCCACTTTTACAACACTGTGTTTGTGGGAATAACCTAATTCAGACAATTACAAGAGCATCAGTTGAAAAATATCTTAAACTTGCAAAACGTTTGTCTAAAAAATACAATGTTGGATCATATCAAAAAGGGAGAATTCAAGTTCTATCGGATGAATTAGATTTAGTTTTTGGGAAAAGTAAAGGTGATCAAGCTTTACTTACTGATTATGCTAATTAATGACTATCTTAATTTAACATACTCGTAAGCACCTAATTTTTTATCAAAACAATAATGAACTTTTTGAAAATCTTTTCTAAATGACTTAACTTTTGATTTAATTCTTTTAGGATCTTTTTTGTCAATTATTACTTGTTTAATAAACTGCGCCACATCTTGCATATCAGATTGTACGTATCCAAGTCTAGTTAGTTCAGAAACTCCAAGTCTAATTCCTCCTGGGTGGAAGTAATTACGGCCAGCTTTGATATCACCTGGAATTAGTTGTCTGTTTACGATGATGTTTGCTTTTTCTAAATCAATTTCAATCTTGCCCCCATCAGAATAATCTAAAACATTAACAGCAATTTGATGTGATTTTGTGAATCCCCTTTTTTCTCCTAGAACCTTAAATCCAAAACCATTTAGATATTCTCCTAAAGCTTTTGCATTTTTAATTACCTGTTTTGCGTAATCTTTACCAAACTCTAAAGCCTCAGCAAATGTGATTGCTTTTGCTGCCATATGATGAATGTGGTGGCTGCTTGTAAGTCCAGGAAATGTTGCCTTTTTAATCATCTCAGCATGATTTTCAAAACCTAATACAAGTCCACCCTGAGGCCCAAACAATGTTTTATGGGTACTCATAGTCATCGTGTTTGCGCCTTCCCTTAATGGATCTTGAAACTGCCCTCCCGCAATTAATCCAGCAACATGAGCTGCATCATAATTGATATGCATATCAAAATTTTTGAGAAAACTTGAGAGCTCCTTTACCGGATGTGGGAATAAAAACAGAGAACCACCAAACATTGCTATCTTTGGCAATCGTCCAGCTTTGTTTAATTCCTCAACCTTTTTCTTTGTTTTATCAACGTCAATTGACATTTCTTCAGCATCAAATGGATAGAACTCAATCTCTAAACCATGAACAAGGCCAGCTGTTCCTGAATGTTCTTTTTTTCCATGAGAAATATGTCCTCCTGCAGGAATGGATGGAGCAAGCATCACATCACCAGGATTAGAAAACGCTGAGTAAATTACAAGATTTGCAACAACGCCAGAAATTGGCCTTACATCTGCAAATTCAGCTTTGAATAATTTTTGTGCAAGTTTCATACATTCGAATTCTACATCATCAATGTACACACAACCAGCATACACTCTTTCACCCGGCCAACCTTCTGCATAACGATTTCCAAAATCAGAAATGATTGCCTCTCGAACAGCTGGGCTAGGGATATTTTCACTCGCTATTAATGGAATTAAGTTCTCAAACCATTTATTGTGATCTTTTAGTTTGGCGAAAACCCTGTCATAGGATTTTTTGTTTGATGACTCGGTCATGCTCTGCCAATCAATTTTCCCAATTTAAAAACACCGCTTAAATAATTTGAGTGAGTCAAGACTTGGTTAGATATAATAAGGGAATTTTAAAATTCTTAATTTATGAGCCTTCAGACAGTTAAAGGAAACTTGCCAATTGTTTTGTTAAAAGAGGGGACCACTGAAACAAAAGGCCGTGACGCCCAGAGAAACAATATTCAAGCTGCCAAAATTATAGCTGAGATCGTTAGAACAAGTCTAGGTCCACGCGGTATGGACAAAATGCTCGTTGATTCATTGGGAGATGTAACTATTACAAATGATGGAGCGACCATTCTTAAAGAAATTGATGTACAACACCCTGCAGCTAAAATGCTCGTTGAAATTTCTAAAACTACTGATAATGAAGTAGGAGATGGTACTACCTCTGTAGTTATCTTTGCTGGCTCTCTATTAGAAAACGCTGAATCTTTACTGAATCAAGACGTTCATCCAACTATAATTGTAGATGGTTATAGAAAGGCCGCAAAAAAGGCTATACAACACTTACAAGACTTTGCAGTGACAGTTTCTGGAAATGATAAACCCACATTACTTAAAATTGCAAGAACTTCAATGCTAACAAAACTTGTTAGTAAGGATTCTGATCAACTAGCTGAATTAATTGTTAAAGCAGTTTTGACCGTAGCTGAAAAGAACGGCGAAAAATTTTCTATAGATATTGATGATATTAAAGTAGAGAAAAAAGCTGGTGGTTCAATTAGAGATTCAACACTAATCCAAGGAATAGTTCTAGACAAAGAGATTGTTCATGGTGGAATGCCAAAGATAATCAATGAGGCAAAAATTGCTTTGATAAATACTGCACTAGAGATTAGTAAAACTGAGACAGATGCAAAAATCAACATCTCAAATCCGCAACAGCTAAAATTATTTCTAGATGAGGAAAACAAAATGCTCAAAAACATGGTAGACAAATTGATAGGCTCTGGAGCAAATGTTGTTCTTTGCCAAAAAGGTGTTGATGATATGGCTCAACACTATCTGGCCAAATCCGGAGTTTTGGTTGTAAGAAGAATTAAGGAAAGTGATCTTACTAAACTTGCTAAGGCAACTGGTGCTAGAATTGTAACTAATCTCGATGATTTATTTGAAAAGGATTTAGGTTCAGCAGAACTTGTTGAAGAGAGAAAGATTGAGGAAGACAGATGGGTATTCATTGAAGGTTGCAAACATCCAAAATCCGTCACTCTTCTTATTCGAGGAGGTTCACAAAGAGTGGTTGATGAAGTTGAAAGATCATCTCATGATGCTATTATGGTTGTAAAGGACGTCATGGAAACTCCATCAATAGTTGCAGGAGGAGGTGCGCCAGAAACTTTCACTGCTACAAAAATACGAAGTTGGGCAAAAACATTAGAAGGAAGAGAACAACTAGCTGCGGAAAAATTTGCAGATGCATTAGAATCAATTCCTTTGGCTTTAGCTGAAACCGCAGGAATGGATCCAATAGATACTTTGACATCCTTGCGTTCTAAACAGCTCAAAGGCGAACAATGGACTGGCATTGATGTAATCAAAGCTCGTACTGCAAATATGAAATCTAGCGATATTATTGAACCACTATCTGTGAAACTACAAATTGTTTCCGCTGCTTCTGAAGTTGCTTGTATGATTCTTAGAATAGACGATGTTGTTGCTGTAGCTAAATCATCTGGCCCTCCACCTGGAGCTGGAGCTGGAGCGCCACCCGGAATGGGTGGTATGCCAGGTATGGGCGGCATGCCAGACATGGGCGGCATGATGTAAATTTTTGTATGTTTTGAAACTCTTCAAAAGTTTATTGAATACAATTTTTACGTGATTTTATGAGCAAACTTGGTTCCAAAACCATAACTGGAATAAAGTATGTTTATTTGACAGCGTTTTTTGCTTTACTCGCTGGATTTTTCCATCCACTAATCACTGGTCAAAGTTTTGATGGTGTTATTATTGGCGTCTTGGTTTTGTTTGTTGGTCTTGCAGGAGGAATTCTTCTTTACAAGGCAGCTACCTCATCCAAGAGAAGAGGAATTTATTTGGGTGGAGGATTTGCACTAATTACCATATCACTTTCCTACATATTCCAACTAACCGGAAGATTTTAGATAAAATTACACATCGAAATAGAGATAGAACTCATGCGGATGGGGCCTAATCGAAATTTCCCGCTGATCTCTTCTTTCTAACTCAATAATTTTATCAACAACCGTATTTACAAATATCGGAGAAAGGAATTTTTTATCACTCACAAGCTCATCTAAGGCCTCCCCCAAACTAGCAGGCAAGATACCAATTCCTCTCGTAGCCCTCTCAGATTTTGTCATTTTGTAAATATCCTCACGTATTTCGTCTCCGGGATCAGTTTTCTTTTTTATTCCATCCAGCCCTGCTGACAAGACTGAAGCAAAAACCAAGTAGGGATTTGAAGAAGGATCAGGAGCTCTAAACTCTAATCGTTTTAGAAATGCATATTCTGGCCCTTTGAAATGCAAAGGAACTCTGACAATAGCTGATCTATTGCTTCCACTCCAAGCAATGTAAACTGGGGCCTCATAACCTGGAACTAATCTATGATAGGAGTTTGTAGTAGGATTTGTAATTGCAGATAACGCTCTTGCGTGGTTAAGAATACCTCCACAAAAATACCTACCAACTTGGCTAAGTTCAGTTTTATCATCAGGATCATAAAATACATTCTTCTTCCCTTTCCACAAGCTTACGTTTGTATGCATTCCAGAACCCGAATCCATAGAAATTGGTTTTGGCATTAGGGTTGCAACTTTGCTATGTTTTTTTGCAACATTTCTTATAACGAATTTGTAAGTCTGAGCAGAATCTGCAGCATTGGTTAGGTAATCATATTTGATATCTATTTCACACTGACCAGCAGTTGCAACCTCATGGTGATGGTTATCACACAAAACTCCAAAATTTGAATTTAGAATATCTACACATTCATTTCTAAATGGTGTTAGAGTGTCAGATGGGGTGCTTGGATAATATCCTTCTTGCAAACCCATTGGATAACCTGTCCCTTCCTGGCTCCATGGCGCCTCTTCAGATTCTATTGAATATGATTGACCCTTGTAAGGAGTTAAAACATCCCAATGAATTTTATCAAAAACAAAAAACTCTATTTCAGGACCCCATGCACTATAATCAAATCCTTGATTCTTAAGATGCTCTTCAGCCTTTTGTGCAATTCCTCTTGGATCACGATCTAATCTTCCTCGATCCATTCCCCAATAAACATCACACAACAATCGAGCAGTCTTGTTTTCGGTCAGCCAGGGAATTATAGCATAAGTGTTTGGATCTGGTTTTAAAATAAGATCTGAATCATCAATTGTGGTAAATCCAACTATGGATGAGCCATCAAGTTTTGGTAGTCCATCTTTCATTTGCTGGGACGTGAAAGTTAACGAAGAAATTGTAGTGTGATGGAACCTTCCAGTAAGACCAGTGAACTGTAAATCTATGAATTTAATGTCTTCATGCTGGATTTTTGAAAAAACCTCATCAGGTGAATAGCTTACTTGGATCGCTTTTCCGTGGCTAACCTGATAGGGCAATTTTATACCTTCAAGCTAAAACAAATACATCCATCATTTAAGGATTGGTAAGAGATGTCCGAAATTAAAAAAATCGACATAAACTCATTGTATGCCATTGTCTTGAGAGAAACCGAAAACGAGACAACCCAAGAAATTGATCCTGATCTTTATAGTTCGATTTCAAACTTTATTGGTAAACTAAAAAGCGAGGAATATGATAACATTGAAGCAAAAATCAAAGATGAGTTAGTTGCCATGACAACCAAACTCACAACACTTCTGCTAAACATTCGTCTACAAAAGGTAAAAAACTGTGGTTCTCTAGATTTTTCAAACCTACTGGACGAGGAAAAATTTGTTCTCGATGGAGAAGAGGAGACTAGGGAACGCACAGAAATGATTCTTTCTGCAACTCTTAATGGAAAATCTAAATTGTTAGAATCTATATCTCATCGTCACAAAACCAAATCAACAGTTGTTCGATTTATCAAAGAAATGGATCAGATTGTGGGTGCTGACCTAGAGAAGTATGGTCCCTTCAAAACAGAAGACATTGCCACAATTCCCTATGAAAATGCACAAGCACTGATTGCTAAAAAAATAGCCCAAAAAATTCGTTTAGAAGAATAGAAATTATACTAGAATCTCAGATACAAAATGGGACATTTTGGTGACGACATATTTGATTTTTTACTACCTACAATCTATCCCGTTATAGCTCTTTTTGTCATTGAAATTATCTGCAGAGCAACAAAAATCACTTCTTGGATCAAGCTAACAACCCAAGGAACTGCTATGATTGTGATGGGAATATCTTACGTGTTTGTGTTGTATACTCAACTCTGGCTTACAATTATTGTTTTGTTTGCATTAGCAGTAGCACTGTTTTACCAAGCCAGAAGGGTAAAAATTGATCCTGCAAAAACTACTTACTAGCCTTTAAACTTGCCAAATATTTTTTTAAAAAAACCTGGCTTGTTTGGATCATCATCACGAATTATCTTCCTCTGACCAAACCTTGCGGCTCGAATAGAAGTCAATTTGACACATCTGTGTTCTTCTGGCAGTCTGTGCTCAGAACAGAAAGGATCTTTGCAATAATTGCATTCGAAAGGCATGTCGGTCATATCTCCACAATAGGCACACTTCTCCCTTAGATCCACAAGAACACTAACACATTTTCTTCTAATAAATTAATCCTGAAAAATTGTTGAGACTAGAAAACATATTTACGCTGTTTGAGTCGATCTCGATCAAGTGAATTTATGATAAAGGGAAAAGTTGCAATCATCACAGGCGCAAGTAGTGGAATTGGTTATGCTACTGCACTAGCATTTTCAAAGGCTGGGGTAAAAGTGGCAATCGGAGCTAGAAGAACCGACAAACTCAAAAAATTAGAGGATGAAATCAAACAGAATGGCGGCGAGGCCTTTTCTCAAAAACTAGATGTTACACAAAAGTCAGAATGCGGTTCTTTTGTTGATGCAGTTTTAAAAAAGTGGGGCTCTGTGGATATTCTAGTGAATAACGCTGGCATAATGCCTCTAAGCTTTTTGAAAAGTCAGAAGGTGGATGAATGGGACCAAATGATTGATGTAAACATCAAAGGCGTGTTATATTGTACCTCAGCCGTCATTCCACACATGAGGGAAAAAAAATCTGGACATATAGTAAATCTTTCATCCGTAGCTGGAAGAATTGTTTTTCCAGCTGGAAGTGTTTATTGTGCTACAAAACATGCCATTACTGCCTTTAGCGAGGGGCTACGACAAGAGCTTAGTGTCAGATCTAACATTCGTGTAACCTGTATAGAACCTGGTGTTGTTTCAACAGAACTTGCTAACACCATAACAGATGAATCACTACAAAGCTTTGTTGAAGGTGCAAAAAAAATGCAAGCTTTACAAGCTGATGACATTGCAAATGCAATTTTGTACGCAGTGGAATCTCCAGATCATGTTAATGTAAATGAGATTCTAGTAAGACCAACAACTCAAGAACGATAATTTTTCTATTCTAGTAAACCGACGATTTAATAATTTCCTTTACTTGCTGGATTCTTTAGGGGCCGTTGTCTAGCTTGGTTAGGATGCTAGCCTGGGGTGCTAGTGGTCGTGAGTTCAAATCTCACCGGCCCCACCATAATCTTTTGATAAAATAATAAAGACTGAAAACATCCTAGTTTGTGAAGGCACTAGTTTACGAAGAATATACAACTGATAATGATTTTGCAAAAATTTTAAAAATTAAAGATATTGATGAACCAAAACCAAAACCAAAAGAAGTTGTTTTCAAAGTTAAAGCTGCGGCGTTAAACTATGACGACATTTGGGGAATGCGAGGAAAACCAATTGAGATTCCCATGCCACACATTTCTGGAACTGATGCTGCGGGTGAGGTAGTTGTAGTTGGAGAAGATGTAAAGAATATCAAAATTGGTGATAGAATAGTTTCGCATGGAAACCTTAGTTGTAGGACTTGTAAGGCATGTACAAGTGGACGAGAATACGATTGTCGAGATAGAAAGATTTGGGGATTTGAAACCGGTCCATTATGGGGAGGATTTTGCGAGTATACCCATCTACCAGAAGTAAATGTTGTCAAAATCCCTGAAAACGTGAGCTATGACGAAGCTGCAGCAGCTTCGATGACCCTTTTAACATCTTGGCACATGCTAGTTGGAAGAGCAAAGATTCGACCAGGACAAACCGTATTGGTCATGGGGGGCGGTTCTGGGATGGGAACTTTTGGCATTCAAATTTCGAAATTGTATAATTGTGATGTAATTGTAACAGCAAGTTCTGATAAGTTAGACAAATGCAAAGAACTGGGTGCAGATTATGCCGTTGATCATAGAAAAGAAGATTGGCACAAAGAGGTAAGAAGAATCTCAAAAGAAATAGCTAAGAAAAAAGGCAAAGATGTCGGAATTGACGTAATTTATGAGCACATTGGAGGCACTCATTGGAATAAAGAACTAACTCTTCTAAAATATGGTGGAACAATTGTTACAACCGGTGCAACCACAGGTTATGATGTACAAACAGATCTTCGACATGTTTTCTTTAAGGGAACTAACATTCTTGGTTCGACTCAGGGAACAAGAGCAGAATTAGAGCAAGGATTGTACTGGATGTCTCAGGATAAAATCAAGGCAATTATTGATTCTGAATATACATTTGAACAAGCAGCAGAAGCTCATACAAAAATGCTAAAAGGAAAAGGCTTGTTTGGCAAAATTTTGATGAAACCAGATTAGAAAAATTAAGAATTTTTAGATTAGCTTTTCATTAAAACTATGCAGAACTATGCAGTTTTTGGCAAATTTGCAGAACCAGTATAAAAGAACTATTACTCAAAGTTCCCTAGGGAACAATTAATTCCAAAATAATAGTTCTCTTATGCGCGTATGCCGTAGTATAATGCATGTCAAAGGATACAAACAAATCGAAAAACAAACAATCAAGTGAACTACCTGATGTTACTAAACAATTTTTGAAAGACAACCAATCAAGTTCTAAGACTACAAAATCTAGAAAAAAGAAGGGGGGTCCGTATAGTGAAACAGATCGACAAAAGAGACGAAATGAAGTGTATAGATTACATTTTGAGTATGGATATTCAGCTTTAAAGATTTCAGAATTGATGAAAATTAATCGAAATACAATCAATGGAGATATTCAATATTGGTATAGTAAGGTTGTAAAGAATTGGCGAGCTTCCAGCCCTGAGTTTCTAGTAATAAAAAACATTGAACGACTAGAATTACAACGAACACGATTAAGTGAATATTTGAATAATACGAATAATCTACAAGAAAAACTTTGCATCGAAAGAATGATCTTAGATGTGGAATCAAAAATTAGTCATACTCAGTTGAAGCTATGTGATTCTATGGAAAAGGAGCACAAACTTGGTACCAAATGGTTGAATGAATGGATGAAGAAAAATCAGCATAATGATCGATATATCTCCTATGGTGAGTTGGTACGAGTGCCGAGTAAATCATATGAAAAAATTCTTGGCTTAATGAAAAAATACTAAATATTTCCTATTAGATAATCTTGTAAAACCTGTACTAGATTCAATTAAAAAAATTGGGATTATTCAGGATGATGCTGATATTTTTCATTTGGAGGCAACAAAATTTCCTACAAACGGTGAGGAAGAAGTTCACATTACAGTTAAGGACTGGAACTAATCTCAAGCTTTTTTAGAATTTTTACTCAATCAGACTAGCCAATTGTATCAAACTTTTGTAAGCTTTTCCAAAGATACCACGTTGCTACCGTTCTATATGGACGCCATTTCTCAGCTAATTTCTCAATTTCATCTGTGGTTGGAAGCTTGGCAGAAGAATTCAAAAACTGTACACCCTTTTTCAATCCAAGATCCCCTACTGGCAAAACATCCATTCTCCCTAAAGAAAAAATCAAAAACATCTCAGCGGTCCAACGCCCAATTCCTTTGACTTGTGTCAGCTGTTCAATTATTTCATCATCAGAAAGCTTGTAAAGAGATCGCAGTTTCAGCTTTTTTGATTCGATATTTTTTGAAAGATCCTTGATGTACTTGACTTTCATTCCTGAAAGACCAGTCTTTCGAAGCTTTGAATCCGAAGTTTTCAAAACATCAATGGGTTTTGGAAATTTTTTCCCATACAAACCTCGAAATCTCTTTGAGATTGCTTTTGCAGCAGATCCAGCTAACTGTTGTGTAATTATCGCCTCGATCAACGATTCAAAATAGTTTGATGTTGTTGTAATCTGATATTTTCCCACAACCTTGATTATTCTAGCAAGTTTTGGATCCTTTTTCAAAACTTTGATGGCAGCAGTAGACATTTCACAACTTCAAAACAGACAATACCTTATCGAAGCTTTCTCGTGTTTGCTCCTTTTTGTAGGCACGAAGCGCATCAATGATTTTTTGTTTTGGTGGAATTTTATAGATTCTTTTGATATATTTTGAAATTCCAGAACCAATGTAAAGTCCCTGAGTGGCTGAAGTTACGTTTGAAACTCGCCTATCAGTACTCGAGCTTTCAAAATCTAGTAGAGTTGTTTTTTTTCCAACAATAACATGTTTGGTAATACTACTTAGTTCACCATGATCTAATCCAATCTGATCAAGCTTGTAACAATCCTCAAGGATTTTTCTAGCAATTAATTTGAGCTTAGACGTACTTCCCTTTCCTTTCAGCTCTTTAATCCAATCAACAATTCTTATACCATTTAAATACTCCATGACCAGGAAATTTTTGCTAGATCCCATTAGCTTGGGACCAACTTTAACATCATTTGCAATTTTTAGAAACTCAGCTTCATCCTTCATTCCGTCTCTTGGAGAGTCTGTTCTACGAATTTTTACTGCAGCCTTCTTGTCTTGCATTTTACCAAGAACCACGATTCCAACGTAACCTTTTCCAAGAACATTTAACTTTCCAATCAGGGTGTTACCTTCAAACGCGATTCTCTTGATTTTCAGTTTGCTTAATTCCTTAATTCTTGATTGTAGTTGTCGTTGGCTGGCTCTTGGGAAACCAAGAATGTTGGAGTATGGTTTGTTTGATAGCTTACTAATTGGTAAAAAAGATTGTTTCATCAGTTGTGACAAGACCTATCAATACCTCCTTAATTGA
>JAEHKQ010000191.1 GCA_016838795.1 Nitrosopumilales archaeon | reverse complement strand
TTTGTCTGCTTCCTCCATATAGTGAGTAGATACAAAAATTGTCATGTTGAATTCCTTGTGGATTTTTTTTATATAATCCCAAATCTTTCGTCTTGTTTGGATGTCAAGGCCTACAGTTGGTTCATCTAGGAATAGAACTTTAGGTCGATGTAACAGACCTCCTGCCAAGTCTAGTCGTTTCCTCATGCCGCCTGAGTAAGTGTCAACAGTTTCGTTTTGTTTTTCAACTAGTCCAATTAAATCCAAAACTTGATCAATTCTTTCATCAATTAGATTACGTGGAATATGATTCAATCTTCCTTCAAGAATCAAATTTTCTCTTCCGGTCAGGTAGTCATCTACAGCAATTTCTTGTTGAACAAATCCTATGTTTTCTCGTACCTTTTTTGCTTGACTTACAACGTCAAAACCGGCTACCAGAGCTCTACCTGATGTTGGTTTCAGAAGAGTTGTAAGTATCATCATTGTGGTACTTTTTCCGGCTCCATTTGGACCAAGAAACCCAAAGATCTCTCCTTCTTCTACATTGAATGAAATATCATCCACAGCCTTAACTTTGCCAAAATTTTTTGTGAGTGACTCAATTTCTATGGTATTCAACAGTGAAAGGTCTTTTAGGAATTATAAATTGCTAACACTTTGTGATACTAAAATACAAAGGATAAAAAATGAAATAAAGATGTAGGATTTGTTTTATTTACGATTTTTGTATTCTTCTTTCGTGGAACGGAGTTTTAGTTTTTCACCGACACCCCATATTTCTGACTTTGAAAGAATTTTTGAACCTATCAAGCCATCTGATATTTCTATGGATTCAAGCTCATTTGTATCTGGATTTCGATGAAGACGTTTTACCTTTCCAATTTTATGCCCATCAATGTCAACAACATCAATACTTGTCCTTACTGGAGGAGTACTAAGTAACAATGTCTCTTCAGTAAATCTATCAATGAAGGTTTCCGGTAAAAAATATTCTTTGTGAAATCCTTGACGAATTGTTACCCCAGAAACTACTAACGTTTCTTGATTGATGTGTATGTGTTTTACTTTTCCGTATTGGATTCCTTCTCTGTCTAAAACCTTTTTTCCTGTAAAAGAATCTGCAGTAGCTAGGTTTGCTGTCATTCCTTCTAGCTTAGTTGACATGGTATCAAATTGTGAGGTTTGCTTATGTTAACAGATATCAGAAATTTCTATCAATGAGGTTAAATTACTTGACAATTGATTTGGATCATGGCTAAAAATAATGAGGTTTTCAAAGCTGTTTTAATTACAAAGGGTAGAAAAACTGGGAAAACTCATTCCGTATGTTTACGTGCAGTAATGTTTGATGATAAATTTTATTTTTCAAGACACCGCCCTGATGGGGATTGGTTTCAAAATGCATTAGCAAATCCAGATGTTATAGTTGAATTTGATAACAAAAAAATTTCAGGAAAAGCATCCTTAATTACTAACGAACAGTTGGCAACAAAAATTTCACAGCTTAAATATCCTGATGAAAAACGTGCCAATGAAAAAAGAGTTGTTCTACAAGTTACACAATGTGAACAATAGTAGTAACACCGCGTCTATCTATTTCCATCCCATTGTTCATTTCAATGACTGTGACAGTAAATGAAATGACGTCACGTTGTTTGCAATCTTCAACATGTAATTTTAAATGAATGTCCATAAGATCAAATTCTTCCAATGGGAGATTTGTTTCATCAAAAAATGCTTTTCCTGTTGACTCGATCCTGAAACGGTTAGCTTGGTAATGAAATCCAAGTTTTGTTTTCCTTCCTTCTCTTCCAGCAGATTTTACATTAACATCGATGATTCCTGGTTTAGCCATAGTAAAACTTGATTTTTGATTGATGAAAACTCCAATTTGAAATGGTTTTCCGGCAGTTGATTCAGCCATCTTTTGTACTCCATCATTCATAACTACGTCAACGCCTTTGATTGATTGCGCAACTTTAGCAATCCAATCATTTGTTCTTTCAATTGTGGATGTAATTCCAGACCGTCTTTTTTTATCTTCATCTGGTGGGAGCTTGTAATAATCAACCCATTCAAAATAATCGCTTGAAATATCTTTTATGAATTCTATACATGTAACTTTGTAATCTTCCACACTGCTAGCCCTTTCTGAACTTTCGTCGC
>JAEHKQ010000190.1 GCA_016838795.1 Nitrosopumilales archaeon | reverse complement strand
TATCTGAAGAAAGCATGTTATTGCATTTTCCAAACATAGAGTTAACAAAACTACAATCAAAATCTATGGGAATTCCACAGATATACATTGAATCACGATCTAACGAAACTGAAACAGAGATTAATTTAATTGAAAAAATTCTAGCTAAAGCAAAATCTGAACATGACTTAGAAGGTTTGGTGCATGGCGGAATTCTTAGTGAATTTCAAAAAAATATTTTTGATAGAGCGTGTTCTAAATTAAACTTAAAACTAATTTCGCCTTTATGGCAAAAAGAACAAATTGAATATATGAAAAACTTGATCGAATCAAATTTTCATTTTATTATAACGAGTGTTTCTGCTGATGGCTTAGATGAAAAATGGTTAGGAAAAGAAATCACAATACAAGATCTTGAAAAATTAGATCAGCTTTCAAAAAAATATGGTTTTAATATTAATTTTGAAGGCGGAGAAGCAGAAACTATTGTAATTGATTGTCCACTTTTTTCTCATCCTATCATGATTTTAAAATCAAGAAAAATTTGGGATGGAATAAGAGGAAGGTTTGAAATACTGGACGCAGAATTAGGTTGCAGTGCTAGATGATCTTAAGACTAATCTTAGAGCTGCCATAAAGAAAATAGTAAATTCATCGGGGGTAGATGAAGAACTTATCAAAGAATTATCTAAAGATGTACAAAGAGCACTTTTACAATCTGATGTAAACGTGCGTCTTGTCTTAGAAATCACCAAAAAACTTGAGGAAAGATCACTTAATGAAACTCCTCCCCCAGGGCTTTCACGAAAGGATCATATTATAAAAATTCTGTATGATGAACTTGCACGACTTCTAGGTAATGAAACAGAATTTTCTTTCAAACCTGGCAGAATGAATAAGATCTTGATGGTGGGTATTCAAGGTAGTGGAAAAACCACTATAACTGCAAAACTCGCCAAATTTTTGATTAAACAAGGATACAAAGTTGCTGTAATTGGTGCTGATGCTTTTAGACCTGGAGCTTTGGTGCAATTAAAAACAATGTGTGAAAAAGCAAATGTTGAAGTTTATGGTGAAGAAAATAACAAAGACTCGCCTCAAATTGTAAAAAATGGATTAAAGCACTTTGAAAACTCTAATCTTGATATTGTGTTAATAGATACAGCTGGTCGTCATAAAGAAGAAAAAGATCTATTAGATGAGATGAAACAAATTAACAAAGTAGCAGACCCAGATCTTGCGTTATTAATTATAGATGGCACCATAGGACAGCAATGTTTCAATCAAGCTGACGCATTTCATAAAACCGTCCAAGTTGGTGGAATAGTAATTACAAAACTTGACAGTTCTGCAAAAGGTGGTGGTGCTATTGCTGCATCCGCAGCTACTGGAGCACAAATAATGTATATTGGTACTGGAGAGAGAATTGATGATTTAGAACAATTTTCTCCTACAAGATTTGTGGGAAGAATTTTGGGAATGGGTGATGTTAAAGCTGTTTTAGATCTTGCAAAAAGATTGGAGAGTGAAGCAGATGATGTCAGACTAAAACGCATTTCTAGTGGAAAAATGAACATGGAAGATTTCTTTTATCAGTTAGAAGAAGTTTCAAAAGTCGGTTCACTTCGTGGATTTTTGGATAATATGCCAGGTTTGTCAGGCATGGTAAAGGATGATCAACTTGAACAAATGGAAGGGCGAGTTGAGAAGTGGAGATATATCATTCAAAGCATGACAAAGGAAGAAAAAGCTGATCCTGATTTACTTAACTCCTCAAGAATTAAGAGAATTGCGAGAGGCTCTGGTTGGCCTGAACATGAAGTAAAAGAGTTACTAAAAAATTACAAGAATTCTAAAAACATGATGAAGGCTTCCAAAGGAAGACAAATGCAAGGTGTTCTTCGCCGAATGGGCTTAGGCTAATATTCTTTCTTCAAGCAATCACTAATAATGTTAAGAATTGAAACCACACTCGTGAAAAAATCAGCAAGCCAAGAACAAATTACTATCCAATCTGAGAAAATTCTGAGAGAGTATGATCTCTGTGTAAATTGTTTAGATAGACTATCTTCTAACACACGTCGAATCCGATCTAATAAAATTGGAAAAAAAATAAGAAAAAAATCTACAAAATGCTATATCTGTAAAGACATGTTTTCAAATATTCAGGAACACATTAACAAAATGTTAGAAATTTCTGCGGATTATCAATTTTTAACTTTTCACACTGGAGCAATATTAAGATCATCATATATTGATAGAGATGATTCAATCAGGTCGAAATTTCAACTCAAAGGCACTGATAGCATTAAAACTGAATTAACCAGACAAATTAACAAAAGATTTGAGAAAAAAACAAAAAAGAAAATAGATTATCAAAACCCTGACATCACTTTTACAATTAATTTTAAAAATGATTCTTATGAAATAAGATCAAAACCTATCTACCTTTTTGGCAGATACACTAAAAACATTCATGATTTTCCTCAAAAACAAAAATCATGTGAGAATTGTAATGGTAAAGGCTGTGTCAGTTGTGATCAACATGGAATATTAAATTTTGATAGTGTTGAAGGAAAAATCTCTGAATATGTTTTTCAAAAATTTGGGGCCAAGCAAGCAAAAATCACATGGATTGGAGGAGAGGATAAACAAAGTTTAGTTCTTGGAAAGGGAAGACCATTTTTTGTTAAACTTGTAAACCCAAAAAAAAGAAAGATCAAACCAGCAAAAAAAATTAACTTGGAACAAATTTCAATCTTTAACCTTAAGATAATAGAACAAATTCCCAAAGAACCGATTCAATTCAAATCAAAAATCGGCATTCAAATCGTCACTGACGATAAAGTGAATTCATCAATTCTCAAAAATTTGAAATTAATAAAAAATTCCTCAATCATAGTACATGAAAAACTTGGAAGAGAATCTAAGAAAACTGTCTATATGCTAAGTTACAAGAAAATTTCATCAAACTCGTTTAGATTAGATCTTACTGTAGATGGCGGTCTGCCAATAAAGCGATTTGTAGAAGGAAATTCTGTATCCCCCAATGTTAGTCAAATTCTTGATTTGCAATGTAAGTGTAAAGAGTTTGATTTCTATGATATCGAAATATAACGACAACTATTAACTATCGATTTTAATTAATTGATTCATGCCATTAAGAAAAAAAGGAAAACATAAGCGAAGGGCCGATCAAAGTGCAGAACGTAGACGAAAAAAGAAATCCAAGAGTGGCAAATCAAAATCTAGGTAAATAAAATTAACATTTTTACCATGAATAGCTTCAAGGTGTTTTATTGGACCCATTAGTAAAAGTAAAAGAAGCCCATCAAAAGGGAATCATTCCAGATGAAGTATACTCTTTAGTTACGGAAAGATTTCCAATAACTATAGCTGGAATTAATAGAATTGAAAAAGCGTCTGGAATTGCCTTTCCAGTAGCGTATGTTGAGCCATCTATAGTTTTATCCGCTTCACAACCATCTTCTTATCAATATGGCATCCTCTTCGC
>JAEHKQ010000189.1 GCA_016838795.1 Nitrosopumilales archaeon | reverse complement strand
TGATAAGAACAGGCTTGGGAAATTTACGTAGAACACATTATTCAGATCAGCTTGATCCATCGATGGATGGACAAGATGTTGTATTGATGGGTTGGGTAGAAAGTGTACGTGGTCATGGAAACATTTCTTTCGTATCTATTCGTGACAAAAATGGAGTGTTCCAAGTGGTAGCAAAAAAAGGTGGTTGTTCTGATGAAGTTTTAGAATCTCTTTCTGGCATCAAACCTCATTCCTCTGTAGGAATTTCTGGTAAGGTAAAAAAATCTGAAAAATCCCCAGGAGGAATTGAAATAGTACCTTCAGAAGTCCGAATCTTTTCTAAAGTAGAAAAAATTCCTCCTTTTGAACCACAAGCAAAAACTGTCAAAAATATTGATACACGACTTGAGGTTCGTCCTATTGATCTAAGACGAAAAGTTTTGCAACATATTTTCAACGCACGAAGTATGGTTCTAAAATCTATTAGAGACTATTTTTATGATAATGATTTTATTGAAATTAATACTCCAAAAATGATTTCTACTGCAACAGAAGGAGGCGCTGCGTTGTTTCCAATATTTTATTACAATAAAGAAGCTTTTCTGGCACAAAGCCCACAATTGTATAAAGAGCAGCTTACAATGAGTTTTGAAAAAGTCTTTGAAATTGCGCCAATTTTTAGAGCTGAACCATCTAGAACAAATCGCCATCTTGCTGAAGCAATTTCAATTGATTTTGAGGAAGCATTCATAGATTATAATGATGTGATGGATAGAATTAATGACATTATAAAGCGTGTAATTACAGCAGTTAAGAAGTATACTGAATCACATCCAGATGCTGAATTTATAATTCCAAATATTCCTGACAAAATCCCGCGTTATAATTATACAGAATTAATTGAAAAGATGCAACAGGCAGGTGTTAAGACTGAATGGGGTGATGATCTATATCCATCAAACTTGAATAAGATTAGATTAGAAGGATTTTATTTTATCACTGATTGGCCTTTAGGACCAAAACCATTCTATGTTAAACCAAGTGAAAGCAATACAAAAATTTCTGAATCATTTGATTTGATGTTTGGTGATTTGGAGTTATCTTCAGGTAGTACTAGAATTGAAAAAAGAGAAGAATTAGTTGAACGAATGAAGAATAAAGGCATGAAAATCGACGCTTTTGAATACCATCTGGGTAGTTTTGATTATGGCGTTCATCCGCATGCAGGTTGTGGAATTGGTGTTGAGAGATTAATGATGGCGTTGATAGGAATTGAGAATATTAGAGATGCAACATTTTATCCTAGAGATGTTGATAGATTAACACCCTAGGTGATAAGTTTGGTATCAAAAGAAGAAATTGAAAACGTTGCAAAATTAATGAGGATTGATTTGGATGATCATGTTGTCCATATAGATAGAGTTCAAAAAATGATTGAATATTTTGATATCTTAGATAAGGCAGGTGTTGAATCTGAAGAGCTTTCTGTTCAAGAATTATCAATTAAAAATTTACGAGATGATAAACATATTCCATATGAGGAAAATCTAATTGAAAAATTAAAAAATTACAAAGGTACCTATGTTAGAGCTCCAAAGATGAAATAGATTGAGCCTAAATATTTCTGTAATCAACTATGTTGAACAAGTAAAAAATGGCAATCTTAATTGTGAAGAATTTATCTCAAAAACTATTGAACAAATTAAAAAACATGATGATAAACTACATGCATATTTATCACTAAATCCCCATGCTGTAGAACAAGCACGGCGAATTGATAAAAAAATCAAAGCTAACGAAAAATTGGGTACTTGCTTTGGAATGCCAATTTCAATTAAAGATAATATCTGTGTTAAAGATACAAAAACAACTTGTGCTTCTAAAATTCTTGAAGATTTTGTAGCTCCATATGACGCAACTGTGATCTCCAAATTAAAATCTGAAGATGCAATAATTATTGGCAAAACAAATCTTGATGAGTTTGCCATGGGATTATCTACCGAATTTAGTGCTTATGGTACGAGTCACAATCCATGGAACACCGATTATGTGCCTGGGGGTTCTTCTGGAGGAAGTGCTGTTGCTGTTAGTTCCCTTGAATGTATTGCTTCATTAGGCTCAGATACAGGTGGTTCTGTAAGAAATCCTGCGAGTTTTTGTTCAGTTGTTGGATACAAACCAACTTATGGACTGATCAGCAGATATGGTTTGATTTCTTATGCAAACAGCATTGAACAAATTGGTCCATTAACTAGAACCGTAGAGGACACTGCATTTTTACTAAACATCATTGCGGGCCTTGATCCTATGGATAATACTACTATTGACAATAAAGGGGAAAACTAT
>JAEHKQ010000188.1 GCA_016838795.1 Nitrosopumilales archaeon | reverse complement strand
TCAAAAAGCGAGGCAAAACTGGGTGGAATATTCACCTCAAAAAAAAGACGTTGTTACTGCAGGAATCGATAGTAGTTTCAACAGCACAAAATTTCAAGGAATAGAACTTTGGGTGGTAACTGCTGTTTCGGTGAAATCCAATGGTCAAATAATAAAAGATCTTCATGAACATGGACTTGGATACCCAGAAATTGATTTGTCGTCAATGGCTAGTAAAATGGAGATTAATGCTTGCGAGGCAAGTGTTGATCAAGCTGAATTGATTTTGATGGATGGTTCACTTTATTCTCAATTTATGACAAGACAGTCTACACTTTCGTCAACGCTTTTGAAAACCATGAGAAAAAAGGAAAATGTAATTTTTGTATCAAAGACATCAAATACAAGAATGCAATTTGTTGACATGGACTCTACTGCTGGAGATATTTTCTATTATAATCATGCTACACGAAAACCTGGATTTAGCAAATTATTTTTGGATCCAAAATATGGTAGTGATAGAATAATTGCTTCAATATTTGCAAGACTAAGTGATTCTACACCACTCATAAAATTAGAATTTTTAGGCAAAGATCATTCTGAAGATGAAATTAAATCTATTTTAGATAAATTGCACAAGAACAGTGTTGGCGGCTATCCTTACGTACTAAAATTGGCGCACAATAATTGTAAAATTAGTAACAGTGATTTAGTCAAGCTAGTAAGCCTTTATGGATTAAAAACTGAGATAGGTTCAAGGGAGGTTCTAGGATGACAATTGGATTTGTAATTGGAGAGTCAAAACCAACAATGATCTCTGCTCAAACTGCAAGATCGTTATCTGTTGGAGAGTATGTTGTGATTGACTCTGATGGGGGAAAACTTCTTGGTTTGGTTGAAAGATCATTCGTTTCAAGTGCAGCATTAACGGGAGTTCATAATTTTGAAGAGACTGTTGAAAGCAAAGAGATTGCAGACATGAACAGTAGAGACAAAAGTTTCACATCAAAAATTGGAATCCTGGGATATTTGGAACAATTGCAAAAAGGAAAAGCTATGGTTCCAGCAGTTCCGCCTTTACCTGGAACATCAATTTTAGAGGCAACAAAGCAGGATTTAGACGTGATTTTTGATCCAGACCAACCAGAATGGATTAGAATTGGTTCTCTACTAAGAAATACTTCAATTAACGCAAAAATTAATCTCAACAAAATTGTATCAAGACATCTAGCAATTCTCGCAATGACTGGAATGGGCAAAAGTAATTTTGTTTCATTAATTGCAAAACAAATTTCAAAACTTGACGGCACATTAGTATTGTTTGATTACCATAATGATTATGCTGACTTGGCAATTCCAAAAATCAATGTAATTGATGCAAAAATTAATCCTAGACTTTTAGATGCAAGTACTTTGGCAGACGTTTTA
Organism: Nitrosopumilales archaeon; assembly: GCA_016838795.1. Lineage (GTDB taxonomy): Archaea > Thermoproteota > Nitrososphaeria > Nitrososphaerales > Nitrosopumilaceae > DRGT01. The sequence continues at coordinate 1,730 of JAEHKQ010000188.1, read as the reverse complement.
GAAATTCGTGAAAATGCTGACGTTCAACAAAGAATTCTTCGCTTGGCATTTACACCAGAAGTAAAAGAGGCGAAACAGTTTTGGGATATTCTGGATGAGAATGTTGCCCTTGTTGGAGCAAATCCAGAACGAAAAGAGGATAGACATTCGGCAGATAGAGTTCGTGACAAGATTGATGATGCAAGGCACAGATTTGCTGATATTTTAGATCCTGATGTCATGGATCCAATTGGATTGATCAAAGAGGGAAGAGTAAATGTACTAAATATTTCTGAGCTTAGTGAAAAACAAGCAAATGTCGCACTTGCATACTATCTACAAGAATTACTTAATGATAAAAAAATTGCAACACTTGCAAAAAATGCAAAAACCAAATCAAAAAAGCGACATCGTTTTGAGTCACCAATCTTTGTTATAATTGAAGAAGCTCATGTCTTTATTCCAAAAGGAGAAGACACTCATGCAAAATACTGGGCATCAAAAATTGCAAGAGAGGGAAGAAAGTTTGGTTTAGGTCTTGGAATTGTATCACAAAGACCAAGAAGTATTGATTCAAACGTTTTGAGTCAAATGGGGTCTCTTGCAATAATGAAAATTGTTCAAGAAGATGATCAACAGCAAATTTCTTCAGCAGCTGAATCCATTAGCAAGGATTTGATTTCTCAGCTAACTTCTCTCAATGTTGGTGATGCAGTTTTGGTGGGCCAATGGGTGAATTTACCCTCAATTGTGCACATTGAAGAGATAAAAGGCAGAGCCATAGGCTCGGATCAAAATGCTGTAGGCGAGTGGGCCCTAAATCATAAACTGGAAAAAGTTGCAAAAGAATCAACTCAGGAATTAATTCAAAAAGATCTCTTAATGAAGTAAGATGCTTTTTTCACATATCTCTGATATTCATTTAGGATTAGTTCAATACAATTCTGAAGAAAGAGAACTTGATATTTACGATGCTTTTCACCAAGCCATTGACATTTCCATTAAGGATCACGTTGATTTTGTAATATTTGCTGGAGACATTTTTCATATTCCAACTCCAAGTGGGACAGCAATAATACATATGGCTAATGCGTTAAAACTTCTTAAACAGAACAACATTGATTCTTTTTTTATTCTTGGTGAACACGATATCAGCAGAATTCGAGGGACGCCAGTGCCATATGTTTTTCATAACTTAGAATTTTCAAAATATATTGGTCAAGGAGAACCAGTTTACTACAAGGATTTACTGCTTGTAGGATTTGATAAGATAAGAAGGAATGAGATGGATTCTTTTGAAAAACGATTTGAGGAAATTGATGACATTGCAAAAAAACATCAAGGTCACAGAATTCTTGTCATGCACCAAGGTATCAATGAGATTAACAAATTCGCTGGCGAATTAAATTCAACTGATCTCCCAAAAAACTTTACCTACTATGCAATGGGTCATCTGCATGATCACGTTGTTAAAAATTTCAACCACCTTGGAGGTCCTGTTGCTTATCCAGGTTCGATTGAACTAACAAACAGTGAAGGGATCAAAGAAACGAAAAAAGGATTTTATCAAGTAGATATTTCTTCGACAGAAGCAAAACCATCATGGATTGAATTAAACACAAGACCACAGTTTTCCATAAAAACAACATCCACAAACATTTCAAAAACCATTGATGAGATGTTTGAGAAAATAAAATCTAATCCGAAAAAACCCATAGTGGAGCTAAAAATAGAAAGCGAAAATGTTGAAC
>JAEHKQ010000187.1 GCA_016838795.1 Nitrosopumilales archaeon | reverse complement strand
AGTTTTTTAACTGCAATGGAATCGGCTGGAATTAAAACACGAAAGTTTGGAATAGCTCGCATAATTGCAATATCTTCAATTTGTTGATGTGAGCCACCATCAGCACCTACTGTCAAACCAGCATGTGAAACTACAAGTTTTACATTTAGGCCTTTTTTGTTCTCCCTGGATGGATATGCAATTGCATTCCTTATTTGATCCACTGCTCTTCCCGGCAAAAAGATTGCATATGTACTTGCGAAGGCAGTTTTCCCTTCTATTGCAAGACCAGCTGCAACTGAAACTAAATTCGCTTCTGCAATTCCTACATTGAAAAATCTTTTTGGAAATTCTTTTCCAAATCCTGCAGTTTTAAGAGAATCTGTGGTATCTGCCCCTAGAACTACAATATTTTGATTTTCTTTGCCAATCTCGATTAATGTTTTTCCATATTCTGTACGCATATCTGTTGATTCTTGTTGAACTGTGGTCATGTGTGCTCTAGCTCCTTTGCAATTCTAATTAGTTCATCTTTTTTCTTTCCAATGGAATGCAAATCAATCCATCTGTTTACAAGCTCAGAACCACCAAGGTCATTAGCTTTTTGTAAGAGCATTCTTCTTCTTGTATGTAGAATTACATCTCTAAATTCCCTAATCACTCCTCGAATATCACTCTGTCCAATAATCGCACTTCCACCTACAAAGGCCCTTGCCCCATCTGCAAAACATGCGCCAGCATTTTCAAGTGTTACTCCACCATCTGCCTCAATATAGCCTTGAAATTTATGCTCATTCAGTTTAGATACAACACGAGTCATTTTTTCATGTGTAGATTCAATGTATTTTTGGCCAGATTTTCCAGGGACTACAGACATTACTATTAGTTGATCAAGTGTTGGAATAAACTTGAATGACCAATCAGGAAGTTCGGTGTCAGGATTTATGGCTAATCCAACACTAACTTGATTTTGTTTTAATGTGTCATAAATTTCTCCAAAGCTTGATTCATTACAAACTTCTGCATGAACTGTAATTATATCACTTCCAGCATCTATGTAATCACGAACATGTTTAACCGGCTCATTTATCATTAAATGTGCGTCAAAGGGTATTTCTGTGATGGGTCTTAATTCATTAATTTTTGTGTGATCAAATGTTTTGTTTGGCACAAATTGACCATCCATTACATCTAGATGTATGTAATCAGCTCTGCCATTTACACAGCGCTTTACTTCATTTTCCAAATTCGTCATATCACCTGCAATAATAGATGGGGCGATCATGAACTGGCAGTCAAGCTCTAGATCAATTATTGGTGCGATTTCATGGTCTGGAGCTTTTCCATGCCACTTTGGATTATCTTCCATGTGCTCTACTCCTTTTCCTTTGATGGTTCTTGCTACAATAATTGATGGTGCGCCTTTTGTTGCAATTGCTTGGGATATTGCTTTATCTAGTTGCTCTATTCGATGACCATCAATTTCAATTACATTCCAACCAAATGAACGCCACTTATCTCCAGTTTTCCATCTAGATGCATCCTTCCACATTTCAGAAAGATCATCACCAGTTAGCTGTTCATCAAGTGGCATAATTTTTTCGGTGTAAGAATCTTGTTGTATGAAATTTCTATCCAAAATTGCTGTTATAGTATCAACTTTGTATTTTGCAGCAGTCATAGCAGCTTCCCAAACCTGTCCTTCATTTGATTCTCCATCTCCTATGATAGTAAATATCCGATGATTTTTTCCATTAATTCTTGCAGCAAGGGCAATTCCAATAGAGAATGATAATCCAATACCTAAAGAACCACCGCAAAACTCAACACCGGGACATTTCAAATCTGGATGGCCTTGTAATCTACTACCAAATTTTCTCAATGTCTCCATTTCAGATTCATCAAAATAACCTGCTACTGCTAGATTTGAAAATAAACCTGGAGATGCATGCCCTTTTGATAAAACAAGTCTATCACGATCCTCCCAAAGTGGATTTTTTGTATCAAAATGTAGATAGTTGTTAAACAAAACACCCATAATTTCTGCCATTGAAAATGAACCACCTGGATGACCAGAAGCAGCCACAGTTGTACTTTTGATTACAAGCTTTCTAGCCTTACGTATGTGTTTTTTAATTTTATAGTAGTTGAGACCCACCTCATGTTCTTTCCCAAGAGAATTAATAAAAATCTACTTCTGAAAATTTTAATCTGATTGATGGACAGATAAAAGTATGGATTTGAAAGGCATTATTCCAATAGTGGTTTATGATGATCAATGTTATCTTTGTGTAAAATTTGCCAAAGTTGTTAATTTTTTTGGTAGAGGGAAATTTTCCTTAATTGGTCACTATACCACACTTGGAGAAAAATTACGAAACGAAGTTTTAGATTCAAGTGCATTAGAGATGTTTTGGTTTATTGATGGAAAAACAGCATATGGAGGTAGAGCGGCATTAGTACCATTATTCAGAGCTATTTTTTCTACAAAAGAAAGGAAAACTAGTCATGCTCCTGTTGAGGAATCATGTGATGCCAAATGTAAAGCACCGAAAGCTGTTTTTCTTCGCTCAGCAAGCTTACTATCAAATAGTAAGAAAATTGAATTAGATAGTAAAAACCACATATAAAACCTAAAAAATAAAGATCTTTCCTGCAAAATGACATGTAGAGGAATTTGTGAAAGGTATAGGGCTGAGAAAAGCAGATATTTGCTTGGAGTAAAAAGGTGTTCTTCTTGTGATGTATACTTACTTTATCAGGAATTAAGCTGTCCTTGCTGTGGAACAAAACTTAGAACAAAGCGAAAATCCAAGTTTCGGCTTTAAAAAAAATCTAATATCCTCTACTATTTCTGTCAGGTTTGGCTATGTTTGGATTTCTAAAACCATGTTTTTCCATCATGTGATTTAAAAATCGAATATCATCCTCAAACTTTTCACCACAAACAGAACAATTTGGCATACAAATTATCATGAAATTACTCCATAAAGATTTATTCAGTTAAAAATGCCAGCACTGCTGCTTCCCAAGAGCTCTCGCACCTTAGTAACACAACAGCGACATTAGGTTTGACTTCCAAGTTCGGAATGGGATTGGGTCGCACCCTAACACTATGGCCGGCTTGATAATTTCCTCTTATATGTTATCTATTAAGCTAACGATGAATTGAGCTTGGATTTTATCCAAAAGAGGTATAAGGCATAGAAAAGCCGAATATCGTCATGACACATCGTGTTGCAGTACTTGACAAAGAACTTTGTCAACCAAAAAAATGTGGATTAGAATGTATCATGTACTGTCCGGTGAACAAGTCAGGAGCAGATTGTATCATTCTAAACGAGGAGATCAAAAAAGCACAGATCGATGAGGACATTTGTAATGGTTGTGGAATTTGTGTAAAGGTGTGTCCTTTTGACGCAATTACTATTGTGAATTTAGCGTCAGAACTTGCAACAGATAAGATTCATCAGTATGGTCAAAATTCATTTAGACTTTTTCGATTGCCAACGCCAAAGAAAGGAGAGGTAGTTGGTCTTCTGGGAAGAAATGGAATTGGAAAAAGTACAGTTATAAATATTCTGTCTGGAAATGTTAAACCGAACTTGGGAAAATATAATGATCCGCCTGATTGGGATGAAATTCTAAAATATTATTCAGGAACAGAACTCAAATCTCATTTT
>JAEHKQ010000186.1 GCA_016838795.1 Nitrosopumilales archaeon | reverse complement strand
CCATGCTATTCATGTCATTTTTGTAAACACGGTAATGAAACAATGTGCCCAAAATACTATGAAACTAATCTATTTCCATGCGGGTTAGCCGAAGAGTATTTGGTTCCAGAATGGAATGTTTCTCATGGCGGGGTCCTAAGAATTCCAGATTCTATGAGCTTTGATGAAGCTGCTATGATTGAACCTCTGGGTTGCTGTGTTAGATCATGGCATAAATTTTCTTTTCAAAAAGGCGACTCGATAGCAATTTTTGGGGTTGGCCCTACTGGTATAATGCACGTAATGTTGGCAAAAGACAAAGGTTTTGAAAAAATCTATTGTTTAGACATCAACGACTTTCGTTTAGAATTTGTAAAAAAGTTTGGAATAACTGATGCCATAAATTCAAACAATTCTACAAAAACAGAAAAAATCCTGAATGATACAGATAATTGTGGCGTGGATATAGTAATTGTAGCTACTGGGAATTTACAAGCTGTTGATACTGCAATTGATCTTGTGAGAAAAGGTGGAACCATAATGATGTTTGGCGTTCCATCCAAAGGTGATGCAATGAATATTGATATGAGTAAAATTTACTCAAAGGAAATCACATTAACAACAAGTTATGCGGCATCAGATTTCGATACTAAAGAAGCTCTACAACTAATAGACTCTGGCAGGGTATCTGTCAAAGACTTGATCACGCATAAATATTCAATCACAGAAACCCAAAGAGCATTTGATCATGCTCATAATGGTTCAGACTCCATGAAAATAATAATCACAAAATGAGAAAGGCTTAAGAATGCAAACTATTTGTTTCAAAATCGATGAAAAATGGATTGGGGATTAAAAAATAGACTAGCAAAAATTATCAAACCAGCTGATGGCAAAGCAGTAATGTTAGCTGTTGATCATGGATATTTTTTGGGACCAACTGAAAGATTAGAAGTTCCTAAAAACACTATTAGACCTTTGTTAAAGTATTGTGATTCTCTTATGTTGACGAGAGGTATTCTCAGAACTTCTGTTGATGCAAATTTCCCTGTGCCGGTTGTTTTACGCGTATCTGGTGGCACTAGTATAATTGGTGAAGATTTATCCAACGAACAAATCACAACTAGCATCAAAGATGCAATTCGTGTGAATGCAAGTGCCCTTGCTATGTCTATTTTTGTGGGTGGAAAATATGAACATCAAACAATTGTGAATCTAGGCAAACTAGTGAATGAAGCTGAAGAATACGGAATTCCTGTATTGGCAGTTACTGCTGTAGGAAAAGATATGGTAAGAGATTCTCGTTACTTTTCACTAGCGTGTAGAATTGCAGCTGAACAAGGTGCACACATAGTTAAGACATACTATTGTGAAAATTTTGAAGAAGTAGTAAATTCATGTCCAGTCCCAATAATAATTGCAGGAGGGAAAAAGATACCGGAACGTGATGCGTTAACACTGGCTTACAACGCCATTAAAGCCGGCGCTGTTGGTGTAGACATGGGACGTAATATCTGGCAATCTGATTATCCTGTGCCCATGATTAAAGCTGTAAGATCAATTGTTCATGGACATGCAACTGTTGATCAAGCATATGACATGTTCAAAAATCTTTCAAAAGAATCTCCTCCACCAAAAACCAGTAAGCCATCTGCTTCAAGTAAACAAAAACCTTCTAAACCAACTAAAAAACGAAAAAAGAAAGAATAAACTTTAGCACTAAAAATAAGTTATCTCCAAAATTATTCTATTTTCGATAGATGTATGTGGACAATTTTCCACATTGGATTTTTTACTAATACGAAGGTAGCTCTTCCATTTATTGAAATTAACTTCCCAGTGAATGCTTTGTTATCCACCAACATGCCTTTTTGAAGCAACTCAAAGGCAACAATTGCCATGTCATCAAATATACTAATTTTAGGATTTTTAATTTGGTAATTGTAATCTGAAATACTCACAAATCTTAATTCTTCTAATGTTATGGTAGTTGCAAAGTCTTTTAGATCATATGGTGGAACATCACTAAAACTTGAAAATCTTGAATCATCAAGTTGAATTTCACGCAGTATTGCCAAATTTTTACTCTTACCTGCTTCAAAGAATTTTTCTATAACATTGATTATTTGGTCATTCTCTAACAAAACCGATATTGTTTGTTTGGTATTGTTAGTTTAAGTCTTCTATGATCCTAAAAAAATTCGAGTGTGTTTCCTAAAAAATCAAGGGTATTTTTCTAGCAATCTTTATTAATTATCATAAGACGAAATCATTTGACCACAATGAATACCATTAAAAAAACTGGCGATTTGAGCATTGTATTGCTGGTTGTTCTGGTACTGTAAAGTGTGGTCCATTTTTAACAGTTAAAATTATGGACACAGGTTGATGATTAAAATGGAGAATATGATCGGCGCAAAGGCTTTGATGGTTGCAATGGAAAAAGAAGGCGTAAAACAAGTCTTCGGACTACCGGGAGGTGCGAATCTTCCGATGTACGACGAGTTATCTAAAAGTAATATTCGTCATATTCTAGCAAGACATGAACAATCAGCTGCTCACATGGCAGATTGTTTTGGTAGAGTTAGTAGAAAGCCCGGTGTCTGTTTTGCAACATCAGGACCTGGAGCAACAAACATTCTAACAGGACTTGCAACTGCTCATGCAGACTCTGCACCAATGGTTGCAGTAGTTGGCCAAGTCCCCGTTGCAATGATTGGACGAGATGCATTTCAAGAAAGCGATATCATAGGAATGTCAAATCCATGTGTAAAATACGCATTTCAACCACGGGCTCCTGCAGAAATACCCGAAGCTGTAAAGAAAAGTTTCTACATTGCTGAGACCGGCAGGCCAGGACCCGTACTAATTGATGTCCCAAAAGATGTACAACAAAATGAAGCAGAGATGACATTTCCTGATGTTGTAAAGATGAGGGGGTATCATCCTTGGACCGATCCTGACATTGCTAACGTTGAAAGAGCAATCCAGATGTTGCTTGGATCTGAAAAACCAATTATCTTGGCAGGTGGGGGCGTAATCATAGCATCTGCATTTGCTGAGCTTCAGGCCGTAGCTGAAATGTTAATGATTCCTGTGGTAACTACGTTCAAAGGCAAGGGTTCGTTCCCAGAGAATCACGCACTATCACTTGGACCAATAGGAATGCATGGACATGCAGAAGCAAACAAGCTAATGATTGAAGCAGACTGTGTTTTTGCTTTAGGCACTAGATTTTCAGATCGTTCGGTAGGAACATTTGAGGAATTTGAGAAGCGGTTAAAGATTATTCACATGGATGTTGATCCTGCAGAAATTGGCAAGAACCAAACAGCTCAGGTGGCTGTGGTTGGAGATGTCAAGGCCTCACTAAGAATTATGATAAAGATGCTTCAACAAAAGGCATTCAAAAAATCTGATGACAACAAGTGGATAAAACATGTTGAGGAAACAAAAGACTATTGGAGAAAAAACTTGAAAATTCATCCTGGTGAGATGAGTGCTGCTAAAATATTACGAAAGCTTAGAGAAACTATACCACATGAGGCAATTTGTACAACGGAAGTTGGACAACATCAAATGTGGGCATCACTATTCTTTGATGTAATTCAACCTGGAACCTTTTTCAGCTCAACAGGACTTGGAACTATGGGCTGGGGATTTCCAGCAGCAATTGGTGCCAAGGTTGCAAGGCCAGATGTTCCAGTTGTGGATATTGCAGGTGATGGAAGCTTTAACATGACTGAAAATTCTCTTGCAACATCTGTAACAGAAGGTATTCCAGTGATCGTATTCTTGATAAACAACTACTCTTATGGAATGGTTGCACAGTGGCAGAGAACATTCTATGATAGAAGAATGATTGGTGTTGATCAAAAAGGCTGTCCAGATTATGTAAAAATTGCTGAATCTTACGGTGCACAGGGGATTAGAGCACAATCCCTTGACGAATTAGAAAAAGCAATCAAGGCGGGTCTTAAGAGTGATGTTGCCACAGTTATCGATATTCCAATTGATCCTGAAGAAGACGTATTCCCTTTTGTGGCCCCAGGAACTCCATTGAAAGATATGATATTACCATCGTGATGGACTGATGTGGGCTATACTATCAATTTTAGTTGAAAACAGACCAGGAATATTGTGGAAGGTGACAAATCTATTTCGTGCAAAAAACTTTAACATCGACAGCATTTCAGTTGGTACAACACCAGACCCAGATATCTCCAGAATGACAATTACAACAAATACTGATGAAAAACAAATACAGCAAATCGTAAAACAACTTGCTAAAATGATTGATACTATCGAGGTTAAACAGCTTGATGAGCACAAAACCGTATACCGGGAGTTGATACTATTTAGAATCAAGATAAAATCGGCACAGGACACCATGGAAATTAATCGTATTGCAAGTGCCTATGGCGGAAAGATTCATGATGCTAAAAAGGAATCAATTATGGTGGAATTGACTGCAACTCCAGACCACATCAAGTCATTTGAGGAATTGTTAAAGCCGTTTGGAATCATAGAAACTTCTAGAACAGGAATTGCCGCACTTCAGAGGGCTGGCACATGAGAGTGCGAATCTTTGATACAACACTAAGGGATGGAGAACAATCCCCAGGGGTATCATTGGCACCTGAGCAGAAGCTAACCATTGCAAAAAAGCTGGATGAGCTTGGGGTCGATGCAATAGAAGCTGGCTTTCCATTAGTTTCAGATGGAGAACGCAAAGCCATCAAAATGATTATCAGTGAAAACCTCTCAGCTGAGATTTGCGGTCTAGCAAGAGCTAACAAAAAGGATATTGATGCTGCAATTGATGTTGGGCTAAAATACATTCACACCTTTATTGCTACATCTGATATTCATTTGCAATACAAACTAAAACTTAGTCGAGATGAAGTACTTGCCAAAGCCATTGAAGCCGTAGAATATGGAAAATCACGCGGACTACAAGTAGAGTTTTCTGCTGAAGACGCAACCAGATCTGATAGAGAATTCTTAAAAAAAGTATTTGGTGAAGTGGCAAAAGCAGGAGCTGATAGAATTGACATTCCTGATACTGTTGGTTATTCCACACCACAATATATGGCAGAAATTACAAAAGATGCAGTTGAAGTAACAAAACTTCCTGTCAGTGTTCATTGTCATAATGACTTTGGTTTAGCTGTTGCAAATGCAATCTCTGGAATTCAAGCTGGTGCACAATGTGCTCATGTCACCATCAATGGAATTGGGGAACGGGCAGGAAATGCCTCACTAGAGGAGTTTGTAATGTCATTACAGTGTTTACAGTTTAGTGAGAAATATGAAACTGGAATCAAAACCGAATTACTCTATGATACATCAAGATTTGTTTCCAAACTAGTTGGAATGACCGTTCAACCAAACAAAGCGATAGTGGGAGAAAATGCATTTGGGCATGAATCAGGAATTCATACTCACGGCGTTCTAAGTAATCCATTAACCTATGAACCAATTAGCCCAGAACTTGTTGGCCGTTCTCGATGGCTTCAGGTTGGAAAACATGCAGGTATACATGGTATGAATGCAATGTTGGAAGAATATGGACTGCGACCAGACAAAGAACAAGCTAATCAGATTCTTGACAAAGTAAAAAATTTGGGTGATCAAGGAAAACACGTAACAGAGGTTGAGTTGCTAACAATCGCTAGTGAAGTTATGAAAGAACGTGGAATTAAGCGAATTGTTCAGCTCACTGGATTTTCAGTTTCGACAGGAATTGGAACAATGCCTTATGCATTTGTAAAATTAAATATTGATGGAAAAGAATTCAGCGCAACCGATCATGGTGTTGGTCCTGTAGATGCATCATTAAATGCGATTCAAAAAATTACTGGAAAGATTTCTGAAGTGAGAATCAAGGATTATGGTTTGGCCTCAATATCTGGTGGTTCTGACGCACTTTGTGAAGTTACAATTAAAGTTGAGGATGCACAAGGCAATATTGCATCTGCAAAATCTGTTGGCGAAGACATTGTCACTACTAGCGTTCAGGCGGTAATTGATGGATTAAACAGAATTATGCTCAAAAAACTACTCAAAGAAAAAAAAGTAGGCAACTAATCTTTAAGAAACTACTACGGAATCTAGGAGTGAGAAATGTATAACATTGCTTTAATCAAAGGAGATGGAATAGGTCCAGAGATATCTGAATCTGCAATTAGTGTTTTAGAAACAATTAATGATAAGCTTGATTTGAAATTTTCAATTAATCAATTAGATGCTGGAGATGGGGCTCTCAAAAACACTGGGAAAGCACTACCTGATGAGACGTTTGATGCAATAAAATCATCTGATGCTTGTTTGAAAGCACCAGTTGGGGAAACAGCAGCTGATGTTATCGTGTTTTTGAGACGTGAGCTTGACCTTTACGCAAATATTCGTCCTGCAAAATCATATCCAAACATGAATGCACTACGAGATGATGTTGATTTGGTAATAGTTCGCGAAAACACTGAAGACTTGTACCAAGGAAAAGAATTTGAAATAGATGGTGCAGCAGTTGCTTTGAGAATTATCTCTGAAAAAGCGTCAAAAAGGATAGCAAAATACGCCTGCCAGACTGCCATCCAGAGGAATTTACAAAAAAAGGTTACCAGTGTTCACAAATCCAATGTAATCAGAAAGTCAGATAGCTTGTTTGCAAGAGCGTGTGCTGGAGTAGCTAAAGAGTATTCTGATGTTTTCTTTGAAGAAATGTATGTTGATGCTTGTGCCATGAATCTAATAAGACAACCTGAATCATTTGATGTAATAGTTACAACAAACATGTTTGGTGATATTCTTTCAGATGAATCAGCTCAGGTAGTTGGCGGATTAGGAATGGCTCCAGCTGCTAACATTGGTGATGACTTTGCGTTGTTTGAACCAGTACATGGAGCTGCATTTGATATAGCTGGAAAAAAAATTGCAAACCCATCTTCATTTATTCTATCAATAAAGATGATGTTGGAATGGCTTGGAACAAAATATGATGATAAAAAATGTTTTGATGTTGCTGACAAGATTGAATCAACAGTTTATGATGTTGTAAAATCTGGAATTAAAACAAAGGATATTGGAGGAGATAAAACTACTTCAGAATTTACACACGAAATAGTTTCAAGACTAAGTTAATCTTTTTCTTTTTTAAGATTAGAGGCAGGTGGATTAAGTGACCAGAAGAACATTGCCAAACCAAGTGGAATCATAATCAAAATGGCTGCAATTAACGTGGCGTAATAATAAGTAGGATCAATCCCAGGGAAAAAGGGGCCAGGAAAAACTGCATAAATCCAAAGAAGTCCAATGCATATCACCAAAATCTTGTTTCGTTTTAGGATTCTTTTCCAACCAAGCCTTCTTTTAGTGATGAAACATTCTTTGCATCTAGAACGGTCATCAGTCATACAGTTTGTGCAACATCGTCTGTCGCAAAAGTAGCACTTTCTATCTCCAAAAGCAGAACCACAAAAATTACATTTTTGCACAAGTATGAATTGTAACTTTTCGAATTTATCTTTTTGTTAGAATATTGCTTAAAATCTATTTTGTTGAATTGCGTATTTCTTGAATAATTTCATCAGTTTTGAATTGATAAGTTTCTAACACGGTTAACAAATTTTCCATGGTTTGATTTTGTTCCCGAATTTTGTTTTCTAGAACCTCTATTGTCTTTCCTTTCTCATGATCTGACCAAGTGTAAATGTGATTATAGGCAGAAAATCTCTGTTTGCATTTACTGCATTGCGGCTTTTCTTTTTTTGTCCAGAAGTTATGCCCACATTCACATTCAACCCAATCATACATATGTTATAGATAACAAAATTTACTTTTAAATGTTATTTAATAACAGAAATCCATTATTTAGTCTATGGTGTCAACCTATCAGGGTCTCTTGGATATAGTACAACTTCTCTAATATTGTCTACCCCAACAAGAGTTGTCATTAGTCTATCCAGACCCAACCCCCAACCAGCGTGTGGAGGCATCCCCCAATCAAATGCTCGTAGATGGTCTACAAATTGAGAGGGATCTAACCCTTGCTCTTTTAATCTTGATTTTAACAATTTAGAATCATGTAAACGCGTTCCCCCCGATGAAAGCTCCAAGTATCCATATTGAAGATCAAATGATCTTGATAATGATGCATCATCATCTTTTTCACGAATGTAAAATGGTTTGAGTTTTAATGGCCAATCCGTAATAAAGTAAAATCCAGGATGTTTTTCTCCAACAATTCTTAGATGTGAATCTAGTAGGTCATCACCAAATTCTAATTTTTGATCTGCAGCATTTAATTCATCTAACACTTTGCCATAAGTTAACTGCTCAAATGGTGATGATGGGACTTTGATTTCATTACCAATTGATTTTTGTTCATCCTTACAATTCGTAGATGTGAATTTAAAAACTTCCATAATTAGAGATTCTAACACCCCCATTACATCAGTATAATCCATAAATGCGGCCTCAATGTCAACACTAGTAAACTCACTCAGATGCCTACCTGTGTGTGATTTCTCTGCTCTATAAAATGATGCAATTTCAAAAACTCTTTCCAAACCAATTGTCATTTGCTCTTTGTAAAGCTGGGGGCTTTGAGCAAGATATGCTGTTTTTCCAAAATAATCTAGTGAAAAAAGATTTGCTCCACCTTCACTTGCACTCCCAATTATTTTTGGTGTATTAATTTCAATAAATTTTTTTTCGATCAATGTTTTTCTAATTGACGATAATACATGATGTCTTAACTTGAAAATTGATGCAGTTTTTTGATTACGCATATCTAGTGCCCGAGAGTTTAATCTATTGTCAATATTACTTTCCAGTCT
>JAEHKQ010000185.1 GCA_016838795.1 Nitrosopumilales archaeon | reverse complement strand
ACATATGTAACATTACTTGCAGCAAAATTAGATAGCATTTCAAATAAAATTACCAAGAATGATTTAAAATATCTCTATACTGCAGCATTATTCCATGATTTTGATCCTCAGAAAAGTGTTGATAAACCACACGAAGAAAGCGTGCTGAGATTTATTTCGTTAGATAAAAATTTAGGTGAGTTGATTAAAAATTCTAAGTTAGATATAGAAATTGTCAAAGCCCTAATCCTTAGAACCACTTATCCATGGACAGGGAATTTCAAAGAAAACGCAGAAAAACTGATCAATCAATGCTTCAAAAAATCTGAATTAACGAAAAATGACGAACGGAGACAAGAACAGATTATGAGATCTGGGTGGTTTCTCTCAATTGTGGATCGGGTTAGTAGTTATACTTTAGGTGATTTTTCAAAAGCTATGGAAATGGCAAAAATGAACGCCCAAGCCTTAGCATGGCATCCCGCATTAATCGTTAGACGCTCAGTTGCATATTTCGAGGATTTGTTAAATAATGAATCAGAAATGTGTCAACGTGTCCTTCGTTCTTTGCCAAAACATATGAGAAAAAATTTTTATGATAATGTCCTTTCATTTTTTAAACTTAGACAGGAAGAAATACAAATTCAATCAGATTATTTGTATGAAAATCTAAAGATACTACCAATAATTGAAAAAATGTCAACAAGGAATGATCCTGAATTTCTAAAAAAACTATTTGCAATTTATGAAGAACTTCCTAGACCATTACAAATTGCAAGAGATGGATTTAAAGAATCCGTTAAGAATCCAGATGTGATTCTCACTACCCTGAGATTGAACGATAACAAAGGAGAAATTATTGGATTTGCAAAAGGCGGTCCTCTTGAAAGCTACAAACTTCGACCGGCGATAAAGGATGAAAATTATGGTCTTTATAACACTGTATTCTTGGAACCTCTTTCGCTTAGAAGGGGATATTATGGGTTAGGTGGAGGAAGTGAAATGCGACATTTATTTACATTACAGGCACATGCAAAAAAATTCAAGTATCTGACTAGTTTCGCACTAAGAGATGTTATAAGAAAACGAGTAGAAAGTTTTGAAAATGCTGAATTTGTAACCATGCTTGATCCAGAACGTCGGGATTATTACAGAATAAAATTATAATTTTAATTTAGAAATTAATTCTTAATTTATAATTGGTAAAGTTGTTAAAGAACTAGGGATTAAAATTATTTCTAGATTTCTTTCTAAATCATTTTTTATAATTTCAAAAGCTTCATCCATAGTTGATGCAGGAATCATTTTTACTTCCTGTACAATTTCAGGCATTTGAGAACCAACTATGATTACTTTGCAATGTTTTAGCACATTAGCCATCATAAACGCACGCTGTTCCCCTGCCTTGAAATCAGGTTTATGATTTAGAATTTCATCTATTGTCATGTTTTTTAACATTTCAAAAAATCTTTCTTCGCCAATTCCTTTTCCTGCACCTTCTTGGCAAACTGCAGGTATAATGATGTATCCACCATTTTTTACAATAGGTTTTTTCAAGTAGAAAAGATAACTTGCTGCTCTACTTGTTTGGTAAAGATTTGAATCTTTAGGAAACCCAATCCCACAAATAGCTACATCAAATTGTTTTTTAATAGAAATTTCTGAAATCTCTTTAGCTTTTTTTACTAAAGTTTTGTATGTTTCTAGTGGTTCACCAGCTTTAATATCAACTACATTTTGTTCTTCGTCAAGAATAACATTTATAATAAAATCAAGGCCTACTTTTTGTCCTATTTCTACAATGTCATCATGAAAAAGATTACCTTCAATATTTCCAATTCGAGTTTTCTGATGATCAATAAACTTTCTAGAATGGGTTTTACTAATTGTTTCATCACCTGCCACACCCATGGATAGAGTTTTGTATCCTCCACTGTACCCAGCATATTGGTGAGGCTCTACAACACCTATTGAGATTAAAAAATCTGCTTCAACTGCAGTTTTAGAAATCTTTATTGGCGTTCCATTTTTTGTTGTGCCAAGTGAAACTAAATTTTTTTCATCTTTAGCATCATGATTAATAATTTTATAATTTTTTACAATTTCTTCACCAAACTTCTCGGCTTTCTCATCATATGTCATTTCTCTGTGCATGCCTGAAGCTATAAGCAGTGTTAGATCATTAGGTTCAATTTTTATTTTTATCTCATCTAACAATACGGGAAGAATTACTCTATCAGGGCAAGACCGAGTAATATCAGTAACAATGATACATACGGTTTTTCCTTTTTCAATTAATTCTGAAAGTCTTTTGGAGTTGATTGGATTCTTTAGTGCTTTTTTAGTTGCCTCCATAATATCAGATATATGTGACTTTGAATTGTTTTTCACAACCGTAACTTCAAATTCATTAGGAATCTCAAAGGAAATCTTTCTTTTGCCATATGGAATTTTGAAACTAGTCATTTTCAACCAATAATATTATACGCAAAAGCTTT
>JAEHKQ010000184.1 GCA_016838795.1 Nitrosopumilales archaeon | reverse complement strand
TAGAACTAATTCACTTTATGATTTTGGTAGTTTCCTAGAACATTCTATACAATACTTGCCAACCTCAAAAACATAAAGTAATTTTTTACACATTTGACATCTTCTTTCTGAACGAGTTTTATCATAACCATAAGGCATTTTTGTGACTACTCAAATAACATGATAAAACCTAATATGCTTTGATAGAGTGATCATACGATCACATGAGTTCAAGCAATTCAGGAAATTCACTATCAGAAACGTTGGTCAAAGATATCATGACTAAAGCCATAATCTCTGTAGATCCCTCAACAACAGTTTTCCAAGTCGCAAAGATGATGGAACAAGGAGGAATAGGGGCCATACTAGTAAAGAAGGATGGCACAACATCAGGAATAATTACTGATAGAGATTACGCAATTAAAATTGCAGTAGATAAATTATCGATGGATACATCCGTTGAAAAAGTAGCATCTTTTCCCTTGGTAACGGTATCCCAAAACGATTCCATTATAGCCGCAGCATCTTTGATGTCTTCAAAAAAAATTCGTAAGCTTGCAGTAGTTGAAGATGGTAATGTGATTGGAATCATTACTTCAACTGATTTAGTAACTCAGTTAGCTAAGAACAGTTCTTAAAATAATTTCGAGTCTCTGTAGCTTACTTTTTATTTTGTTTTTCTAAAAAATCTATAAACAATTCCCCATCATATTCCTCGTAATCATCTATGATTTTAGTAGTCATGTCTGTGAGGAAATTGTTGTAAATGGTTTCTCGTTCATGTTTTAATGGTGGTGAACAAAAGCACATCTCAGACCATTGAATTGTATTTGGCTGAGTGATTTTTGCCCGTTTCATGGAATTGACAATCTCTTGTCCGTCAGGTTTTTGACTCTGAATTGTACCATCTGTAAGCTTTTGATAAAACTCTGCCGCTCTCTCTTCAATGAATCGAGCTTTAACAGAATAAATCATAACTATTGAAAACTAAATTATAGAAACTGAATCGGTTGCTTGAGTATATTTGCCAACCAAAACCCATTCTCCATCTCTAATTCCCCAAATTTCATAATCAGCTTGCGCAAGATCTCCTGCATCGTTTAATCTTGTGGAACCGATAGAACCGTAGTAGTTCTTCGCAATGTCTAAAAAGACTTCCTTAATTTTAGAAACATCTGTGCTTTCTGTTTGAAGCATTGTGAGTCCTATAAGCCACACCGCATCATATGATGAATGTACAAAGGCGTTTGGTACTCGGCCAAGTTCTTCTGTGAGAATTCTTTCAACTCTTTCATAGGTTGGATTCTTGGTCACTGCGACCTGTACAGTAGTGAACTGTATGTTCTGAGAAAATTCTGAGGCTATGGGATCATTGATTAGCTTGTATTCCTTTGTGTTGGCACCTGGTCCAAACCACCTCACATCGTTAAGAACATCATGTTGAGCTGCTGACTGGGTAAACTGCAATATCTCTGCAAAGCCTAGAAAGAGAACTGCAACATTGTCTGCACCAACCTCATCTACACGATCTTGTACTTTTTCTGCAAGTAATGACGTGGTAGCAGAGAACTCTGGTGATTCCGGATTGTATCTAATTCCCTCATCCGCAGTTCCACCTCTTTCTACAAATGAACTAGTGGTACTTTCACTTAGTCCATCACCCCATGTGTCTCCACGCCATACGGGAACTATTACAACGATTCCTTCATGTTGTATTAGTTTTGCAATTGCAGAGCCTTGATTGGAATCATCTGGAACAAGTCTAAACACACCGTCATTTGGAATAGCTAGCGCTGGTGCAGAAGAACAACAACTGATTAGCATCATGTTATTCGAATCTGCATAACCTTTGATGTTACGAATGTTGGAACTGGTTTCAGGCCCAACAACAATCTTGATTCCTTTAGCATTAAGAGACATTAGTTTTTCCAGAGCAATAACTGGATTTGTTGCACTGTCTTCGCTAATCATCTTCAAAGTCCATTTAGCACCAATCTTCTCAAGATGTTTGTTAAAATCAACAACACCTAATTTAGAACCGGCCCAATTTTCTTCTCCATGAGTTGAAAGATCTCCGGTCAGCGGAAGTATCAAACCAATGTTTACTACGCCACTAAGTTGAGGATTATCTACTGTGACAATTTGCTGAGGAAGTATAGCGATGTCACCGTTTGTACCTTCAGAATCTGTAGCTAAAATTCCATACCCGATCCCAACACCGATAATTAATCCAATAACAATTCCAATTCCAATTGATTTACTGCTTTTGCCCGAAGTACTCATCGCTTAGAGACCACAAATACAACTTCCAAATTATATCTTTTTGAATAATCTACTCTAATTTTACAAAACATGCAACTTTCCTATCATTTTCCAATTTGTCGAGTGGCGGCTCCTCTTGGCATTTGTCTATCACATAAGGACATCTGGCTCTAAATCTACAGCCTTGATAGACATCAACATCTGATGGTTCGTTGATTCGAATCTTCTTTTCTCTGTACAGGTTTTCTGGGTCTGGCTCAGAAATGGCGTCAATCAATGCTTGAGTGTAAGGATGTTTTGGATTCAACAATACATCATCTATTGGTCCCATTTCTACAATCTTTCCCAAATACAAAATTGCAATTCTTTGTCCAAAGTATTTCGCAGTAGCTAAGTCGTGTGTGATGTAAATGAATGAAATGTTGTACTTTTTCTGAAGATCACTCAATAGCTCTAAAACTTCGGCACGTATTGACACATCAAGCATTGAAACTGGTTCATCAGCAATGATCAACTTTGGTTTTAGAGATAACGCACGAGCAAGAACAACTCTTTGTCTCTGACCCCCTGAAAGCATGTGAGGAAACTTCTTTGCAACTTCTTCCGCTGGCTCTAACTTTACTTCTCTCATCACATCAATAACTCGTTGTTTTCTTTCATTCTTGGTGCCAACATTGTGAATTTCTAATGGCTCTGAAATGATATCTGATATCTTCATTCTTGGATTAATGGAATCATAAGGATCCTGGTGAATCATCTGACACTGCATTCGAATTTTCATAAGACTTTTTGAATCATTTTTTATTTCTTCACCTTCAAAAATTATTTTTCCAGAATCTGATTCAATCGATTTTAAAATTAATTTGGCAATTGTTGATTTTCCAGAACCAGATTCACCAGCTAGAACAAACACCTCTCCCTTCTTTACACTAAACGAAATGTCGTCGATTGCACGAACTATAGATACCTTAGAGCTGAAAACACTTTTTTTAATAAAATGCTTGATTAGATGCTCGACTCTTAGTATATCATCCAATATGTTTTGTTCAATTTGGGAAAGCATTTATGTATAGATCAGAATGCTCAACACTACTTGAGCACAAAAACACTTCAAAAAGTATCCGAATATGAAAAATCTAATGAAAATTCTAGACTGCGATGTTTCAAGAGGCATGCCTCTTCACAAAAACAGTCCTTCGCAGATGAACTCTCTCTTAGTCTGAGTCACGAGTCTAAATTCATCTCTCCAAAATTCTTCTATGACAAAACCGGTTCAGAACTTTTTGAAAGAATTTGTGAGCTTCCTGAGTACTACTTAACTAGGACAGAAATTGAGATACTAAATCATCTTAAAACAGAATTAGGTCATTTCCTTGATGATGACTTTAGATTAGTTGAACTCGGAAGTGGTTCGTCAAAAAAAACTCGTCACATTCTCGATGTTTTACACGAAACTCAAAGTAAAACAGAATATTTTCCAATTGACATCTCAGATATTCTGGAATCAAGCTCACAAGAACTCTTATCACTATACCCACACCTCCACATCACTGGTATAATTGATACCTATGAGAATGGTCTAGAATTTTTAAATAAATATGATTCAAAAAATAATTTAATTGTCTTTTTAGGTTCAAGTTTTGGTAACTTTGATCCAAAAGATGGATTAGAATTTTTGAAAAAAATTAATTCAATAATGAAAGATTCAGATTTGTTCTTGATTGGATTGGATCTAATAAAAGAAAAATCAATTTTAGAAAAAGCCTACGATGACACTGAAGGTGTTACTAGACAATTTAATCTTAACATACTATCTAGAATTAACACGGAGCTTGATGGAAATTTTGATCTAGCAAACTTTGCACACGTTGCAAGGTATAATGAGAATGAAAAAAGAATTGAG
>JAEHKQ010000183.1 GCA_016838795.1 Nitrosopumilales archaeon | reverse complement strand
GGAAAGTGGTGGCATGAAAAAACCAGTGGCTTGCCAGTGCCGTTGGGGATTAATGTTATGAAAACTAGTTTGGGTATTGATGTAATTAGAAAATTTGATAATTTTCTTCAAAAATCTATTGAATTTGGTTTAGCGCATGAAGATGACGCCCTTGACTATGCTATGAAATATAGTCGTAGCAAACCACGAGAACTCATCAAAAAATTTGTAAAAATGTATGTAAACGACGTAACTGTGAATATGGGGGAAAGGGGAGAACAGTCCATCAGAAAGATGTTTGAATTGGCAAAACAAGAAAAACTTGTTCCTGAATTTAATTTACATATTGCTTAGCAAGATTTGAAATGACAAAATAATCTATATACGGTTTTGATTAATTATAATTGGGTCAAATGGTTTTAGTGGATAAAAAAATTCTGTCTGGTGGACTCACTATGTTGGTTGTCGGCATTACAATTTCCTTATATCTTAATTCTGTTGTACCAATTGGAACGTCAGGCATGTCAGAAGAAGAAACATTAGATCTTTTGACAAAACAACGGGAAAATCAAGATATGAGTTCTTTAGCTGGAATTTTGATTGGGATTGGTTTTTTGTTAGTTTTGATAAGTTTTGGGGCTAGAAGAAAAAGAAAAGCTGGAGAAAAAATAGTGGAAAAGAAACCAGCTTAAATCCCAACAATGAAGATATATAGCAAAAATAGTTAGAACTTTTTCAGAATTTTAAAGAATGTATCACGTTGAGCAGGATTTCTACCAGATTCTTTAACGATATTAGCAAGTTCTTGAATTGAGGAGTTGGTAGGTTTACCTGCTGCACGATAGATTTCTTCAGAAAATGCAGTTCCAACTAAATCATTTCCACCATTTGCTAATGCAACTTGGGCTAATTTTTTACCATATGCCACCCAATAAACTGAGATGTTGTTCAAAACTCCTGCAAGCATTAATCTAGACAATGCAATAACTTTAAGATCATACACTGATGAACATTCATGAGTGACTTGTTTTTCTTGTTCTAGTTCTGTATTATCCAAACTAAATTTAAGCGGGATAAATGTGATGAAACCATTTGTCTTTTTTTGTAAATCACGTATCTTAATCAGATGATCAATGATGTGTTCAGGTTTTTCAACATGGCCATAGAGCATTGTACAATTGCTTTTTATCCCTAAATTATGGGCTTGCTCAATTGTATCTAACCACTCCTCACCAGAACATTTCCCTCTAACTATTTTATTACGAACCTCTGGATGAAATAATTCTGCCCCGCCACCAGGCATAGAACCAAGGCCAGCATCTTTAAGTCTTGAAAGAATTTCTTTGACAGAATTTTTTGTCAGTTTTGATAAATAGAAAATTTCAGCTGCGGTAAATGCCTTGATATTTAATTCTGGATGGTTACTTTTGATAATCCGCATCATGTATTCATAATAATCTAAGGGAGCTTTTGGATGGAATCCCCCAACAATATGTACCTCAGTTGCCCCCATTTGTTTAGCTGATGCTACCCTTTTTTCAATTTGTTCAGGGGTTAATGTGTAAGCATCATCCTCGTTTCCCTTTCTATAGAAGGCACACATTTGACAACTAGCTGCACAGATATTTGTATAATTCAGATAGTATGAAGATGTAAATGTAACTATATCACCAACAAGTTTTTTTCTAGAATCATCAGCAACAGCACCCAACATATGTAAATTGTCATAATTCATTAATTCCATTCCATCATTAAATGATAATTCTTCGCCAGATATGGCACGATCAAGTGCTTGAGATTGTCCAATCAATTGTTCCAACATATCACAGCCCAGTCATGAGCAAATATATAATTTGAGAGATAGTTTTGTGCCAAAAAATAAGTATAGCGGAGTTTTATATTCTAATAACATGGTTCTGCCCTTTGTTGATGAAGATAAACCAAAATGTTACCTTTGTCATGAGGGATTTGAAAATATTGACGAATTAAAAAAACATCAGCAAAGTATCCATAAAGAGTTTTTTGAATTTCATGAAAAAAATTCGAAGAGAGAACCTGCACCAGGGGATGTTACAGTTTTTTAGCTTTCATTTTTTCATTTCTAATTGCTTTTAGTAGATCCTGAGCAACTTCTTTACTAATTTTTGCCACATCGTAATCCTTGTCAATCAAAAGCGCTTTCTTGAAATTATCTAATGCCGCATTAATGTCTCCAATCTCGCCTAACGATAGTCCTTTGTAAGCATAAGCCATTGCACATTGTTTGTCTATTTTTAATGCTTCATCATAACAAAGTATAGCATCTGGAAAAAAACCCAATGTATGCAATGCGGAACCCTTGTTCACCATGGCATCAGTATTTTTTGAGTCTAAATTCAGAGCTTTTTCATAAAACTCAATTGATTTTTTTAGATTTTCCAGATTTTGGTATGTCACACCAGTATCAATTAGCGCTTTGACGTTTTTTGGTTCGTGTTTTAAAATTTCACCATAATATCTTAATGCTTGTCTATAATCACCATCCTCACAAAGATCATATGCGTGTTGAAATAATGACACGATGTCTTTGTTCACAGATTTTTGTTAATCATTTTACTATAATATACATTGACTATTAGTTAGTTCAAATTTTGCCATGATATCCTTTTATTTCCTGAGAATGTTCTTTTGGTATGAAAGCACTAGCAATAATTTGTTTTATTATGTTAACATATAGTACCATAGTTGTTTTTGGACAGGATGATATGGAATCAGTGAAAAAAAATGAATTAGTTGTTACTGATGAAGAACAAATTATACTTTTTACAACAGCGATTTTGATTGTGGTTGGGATTTTTCTTTATTTGGCAAGAAATATTATCCGAAGAAAAAAAACAGCGTATGATAAAAAAGAATTTTTATCTCAAAAGGATCGTGATTATGAAAAATATCATTCGGATTGGACAGATGATTATGAGGATTTCAAATCAAAAAATTCTATTGATGACGAAGAATTTCGAAAGGCGATGGAAAAATCATCCTTACTAAATTATTATGAAATTCTTGGTGTTCCTAAAGATGCTGTACAGAGTGAGATTAAAAGTCGTTATAGACAGCTGGCCAAGGAATTACATCCTGATAAAAGTAAAAACAATGACTCTGACAAGATGGTCGAAATTAACAAAGCCTATGAGGTTTTGTCTGATAAGGATCGACGGGAACGTTATGACAAATATTTCAACGTTTCCTAGTTTTTAATTTCTATCCCAATTATTATCAAATTTAATTTAATCAATGAAGATGATTGCATGCTATTTGTTAAATTAGTGTGTAACACAATTTGTTCTGAGTTTCCTTTAGTATTAGATTCAGTTGTAATTATAATATCACCAAATTCGGTATTTGGGCCAAGCATTGCTTTAGATAAAAATGGGATTATAGTTTGATCATCAATTATTCCTGTAATTTTATACTCGTGAGTATCTGAGAAATACACCCCACCACGAAGAGTGGGCCTAGTGACAGGAGTAGGTGATTTTGAAATTTTCACACTTTCCAAATGATAGATTTTCTTATCTGCATGTAGAAGAAAACCTAGGCTCGAATTTTCATGTATTTTAATTAATTCCTGCAATAATTTTTCTTCAGATGACATGATGCCCTAATAATGATAAACATCTTTAAAAATTAGAATTTTTAACAGTCTTAATGCAACAGTTTTCTACTATTCCAGCATTGAGAAATGAGATTATTAGTTTATTGGTTGAAGCTGGTATAGATGATGATTGTTATATAGAAATGTTAGATTATACAATTAAATTATTTGAAAGTCATGGTCTTGGTTCAGAATATTATGGTTATCATAACATCAATCATGAACTTGAAGTAACATATGTAACATTACTTGCAGCAAAATTAGATAGCATTTCAAATAAAATTACCAAGAATGATTTAAAATATCTCTATACTGCAGCATTATTCCATGATTTTGATCCTCAGAAAAGTGTTGATAAACCACACGAAGAAAGC
>JAEHKQ010000182.1 GCA_016838795.1 Nitrosopumilales archaeon | reverse complement strand
TTAATTCCATTTTTTTCGAGAAACTTGATCATGTCAATGTTTGAATCTTTTGAAACATATGTTGAATTTAGAATATGACCAAGTGCTTCCTCACTGATTAATCGAATTATACGATAAATTTCTTGAGCGTCAGATTTTGTCATTTCATTCAAACTGTCTTCTTTTAATGCGTTTTTCCAAACATGTGAGAAAATTTTCATCTGATTGATTCCTAAAATTTCAGTAGAAGAAAATGTTGCACCCTTTCCATTTTCACTATCAATTAACAGTAATTCAGTCTGATCAAAAATAAAGCAGTTCTGAATTATATCAGAAATTCTAATTTTTACTTCATCAGGAATATTCTTAATTGATTCTGAACCAATCAAAGAAGGCGGGATGATAATTTTTACTTCAAGTTTTCTTCTCAATACTGTTAGAATCTGTTCCTTGCATTCTGCTAAAAGTCCCAAACCCCATTGGTCAACCATGATATGAATCGATGATTTAGAACCATCAATCATCGTTTTTAGTTGATTTAAAACTGCATTGGAGTTAAGATTAAAATATCTTTTCTCTTCAGTTCCTCTTGATTTCTTACTCTCCTCACTCATTTTTTTAAGATTTGAAACAAGTGTATTCATTGCATTAACTTTGTTTATCTGCTCTTGAATTATTTCATCAAATGCATCTTCGGGAGAAATTGCCGAACACATTATTGGTTTGCTTTTTGACATAATGACTAACTTCTTTTTTTCCAATTTCAATAAAACTGGATAAACTTTAGTTCTTGGCAATTCAGAATAATATGCTAACTCACTTGCCGATATAGTGCCTTTAGAAATCAATGACACATAAGCACATGCTTCATATTTACTTAGTCCAAATTCTTCTAGACTAACTGTTAAGGCATGCTCATTGACCATGATCATAATTGAATATTGCTTTGGTAAAATCAAGAGCTAAATCCCTTTGTTCAAGTACTCAAAAAAGTTAGAAATTGTATCTACAGTTTGATGTCTGTGTGGATACAAAAGTTATAGTCAAAAAAATCTAAACTCTGACTACAGTTTGCAAGTTTAGTCCTGAAAATTCTTAATTCTTAGATTAGCCTCAAAAAGATGTGAAAATTATATTATGAGTAATGATGATACAATAGTTTGGGATAAAGATTATTGGTTAACATGGGATGACTTTCGTGGAACTCCTGATTACAAAAATCCGCACAAAGCACGATCATACGTTGGAATCAGATGTAAATATCAACCAGAACTCATCAAAACAAAAACCAAATCCAAGTTTGCGTTCAAAAATACCCATCCATATACAGTATTTTTCAGAACAACATCATGGGTAAAACCCGAAATGACTAGTGGTGATGAAATATCCAGAAAATTACTAAAACATGAACAAGTACATTTTGATGCTGCACATGACATAGCACAAAGAGTCTATTCTAGAAAATTAGCCGAATTAGTGAGTAAAAAATACTCTACCAAGGGAAAAACTACCCAAGAAATAGAAGTGAATCGTAAAAAAGAATCTGAAAGAATCATCAGAAAAATTCTGGAAGATGCAAATCGCGAATTGATTGAATTTCACGAAAAATATGACGAGGAAACCAAACACGGTATAGTTTCTCAAATTCAAGAACGCTATAATGCTCGATTTGTTGCACTAAGATCTCAATCTTGAAAATTCTTAATTCTTATAGCATCTTGCTTCTTGATGAAGCAAAATTGATCGTGGACTCTAAAATAAACAAGCTTTGTCCTAATCAACATTCTTACACAGCACAAAATGCTTGAGTATACTAAAGCCAAATAGAAACATCAAAAAAGATTTTGAGAAAATAAAAAAAATCTCTTCCTTAGTGGAAAAAAAATTAGAAGAGTATAAACACAAAAACGATAAGAGAATAGAGAAATTAACCCTAGAACAATTGCAAGACTTGAACGAAATCTTACGTATTACAGATTTCATTCTAACAAAACATGAAGCAAAAAAAGAATTTTATTCACTGTTGAAAGAATTTGTTGACATCATAAACAAATCTGCTGGTTCAGTTGAAATCTTGGATGATGAAATTGGGGAATTGATTATTTCTGCTGAAAGTACAATTACGAGAATTAAAGATCTGCAAGGGATGGTTTCAAAAAACTATGATTTTGAATCAAAGTCTTCAAACGAGGCTAAATCTGATACGGTTGAAAATAGTGCAAATAATTTAACCAATTCTACTACGGCAGTTTACATATAGGGATACCAACAAAATTCTACAGTTGTGGCTGAATAGGTAATTTAGATGAATTTAGCCCCACAACAACTAGAAAACAGCGCTAGCAAATATGCCTCTGATGCCATAAAGTTCGATTCTCAGGGTGCCAGAGGAATGGCTACTGCTAATTATCAAAAGGCAATTGATTCACTTATGAGACTCATGCAACTTTATCCAGCCAGCAAACTAAACCCAATTTACAAAGAAAGGGCATCTTCTTATCAACATAGAATAAAGGCGCTGCAACAAACTCATGGGGTTGAACCTATAATTGATCCAAGCGCTTCTCCTGAAGAACAAAAAGCACATCTGAGACATCAACAAGACAAAAATGATTTTGAAGATCTAATAATGAAAGAAAAGCCAGACGTAAGCTGGGCAGAAGTAGTAGGATTAGATGATGCAAAAAATGCACTACGCGAATCAATCGTTTATCCAACCAAGCGACCAGATTTGTTTCCATTAGGCTGGCCAAAAGGAATGCTTCTTTATGGCCCACCTGGTTGTGGAAAAACAATTT
>JAEHKQ010000181.1 GCA_016838795.1 Nitrosopumilales archaeon | reverse complement strand
TTCGTTTCCAAGTTTTTCATAAAAGATTTCTTGCTCTAAGCCAATGATTGGAACAGCGTGACCAACATTTGGAAAAAATGCTAATCTGATTTTGTCTTTGTCGTCCTGTTCAGAGGTAAATACAGCAAGAGCTACTGACACAGTTACAACACCTATGATTCCTGCAGCTATCGCTGATCTAAAATTCATAAAACAGTGTTATAGCAGGCGGATAAATAATACTCGAATTTTAGCTTGAGCTATGAAAAAATTCAAGCCAGAAATTTGTTGACAAAAAAAGTGAGGCGACATAACACAAAAGATAAATTCGAAAAAATAGTCAGTGAGATCCTTCATGCCCAAAAAAGCTATACTTGCATTCTCTGGGGGTTTAGACACCTCGGTTGTTGTCAAGTACTTGCAGGAGAAATACAACATGGATGTTGTTACAGTTACAGTAGATGTTGGACAGGGTGATGATCAAAAAAAGATTGCCGCAAAAGCAAAAAAGCTCGGTGTAAAAAAGCATTACAACATTGATGCGAAAAAAGAATTCGTAAGTGATTTTATTTTTCCTTCCATCAAAGCAAATTCACTTTATCAAAAAAAATATTGTTTGGCAACAGCTCTCACGCGCCCACTAATTGCAAAAAAGGTACTGGAGATTGCAAAAAAAGAAAAGGTAACTGCACTTGCACACGGTTGTTCTGGCAAGGGAAATGACCAAGTGCGGTTTGATGTAACGTTCAGTTCTGGTTCTAATCTACCAATCATTGCACCAATTAGAGATTTGAATTTGGATCGTAAAACAGAATTAAAGTTTGCAAAAAAGCATGGAATTAAAATTGATTCCGTGGCAAAAAAGTTTAGTATTGATCAAAATCTTTGGGGCCGTGCAATTGAAGGAGGAGTGTTAGAGGATGCTTACAAAGAGCCTCCTAGTGATGTTTTCATCTGGGTAAAGACAAAAAACTTGGCTGCAAATCCCAGCTATTTGGAAATACAGTTTGAGAAAGGCGTACCTGTTGCAGTTGATGGAAAGAAGCTAAATCCAATTGCTCTAATTGAGTACATCAACAAAAAGGCAGGAGCTGCAGGAGTAGGAATTGTTGATCATATTGAAGACAGAGTTATCGGAATTAAATCTCGTGAAGTTTACGAAACGCCTGCTGCTACTTGTTTGATTGAAGCGCATTCTGATCTTGAAAAAATGGTGCACACGAAACACGAAAATAAATTCAAATCTCTCATAGATGACGAGTGGTCCTGGCTGGTCTACTCTGGTTTGTGGGAGGATCCTCTACGTAAGGATCTGGATGCCTTCATTGATCAAACCCAAAAACGGGTTTCAGGTACGGTCAAGCTGAAACTGTACAAGGGGAGTTTGAGGGTTGTTGGTCGAAAATCAAAATACTCATTGTACAGTTACAAGGTTGCAACTTATGGAAAAGGATCCACGTTTGACCAAAAATTAGCAAAAGGTTTCGTTGAATTGTGGGGAATGCAGTCAACAGAAGCTAATAAATTACAAAGAAAAAGGTGAACTGAAACATGAACTGCTCAGAATGTGATGCAAATCTAAATATCCCTGACGATGCCTCGGTTGGAGAAATAGTATCCTGCCCTGATTGCGGAGCTGACTTTGAAATATCAAAAAAAGAAGGATCAAATGTTGAGCTTAAGCAAGCAGAAAGCGTAGGCGAAGATTGGGGAGAGTAATGTCAAAGATTTGTATCGTTTTTGATCGACTTAGGTTGGAAGAAAAATTACTACAGAAAGAAGCAAAAGATCTGGGCAATGAAACGTCTGTACTGGATGCAAAGATAACTCAAATAAACACGGACAGTAAAAAAAGTGATTTTGATTTTGGCGACGTCGTTCTTGAACGATGTGTAAGCTACTTTAGAGGACTACACTTTACAGCATGTCTAGAGTTTCTAGATGTTCCTGTAATCAACGAGTTTAATGTTGCGAACAACTGCGGTAACAAGCTATTCATGTCATTGTTGCTGAAAAAAAATAACATTCCCACTCCAAAGACATACTTTTCTTTTTCAAAGGACGGTGCAATGGAAAATGTAGACAAAGTTGGATTTCCCCTCGTAATAAAACCCGTCATAGGAAGTTGGGGTCGAGGAGTGATGCAAATTAAAGACAAGGATACGCTTGATGCAGTTATTGAGATAAGAGAGCTAACCGACGGTCCTCACGATAGAATTTACTACTTACAGGAATTGATAAACCGACCACCAAGAGACATTCGAGTGATTTCGGTTGGAGGTAGAGCAATCGCCGCAATGTACAGAAAGTCTGATGGCGGATTCAAGACCAACATAGCTCTTGGAGCAGAACCAGAGCTGTGTGAGATTACGAGTGAGATGGAAGATTTAGTTGAAAAGGCCTCAAAGGCCATGGGTGGTGGAATTTTAGGAGTGGATCTTATGGAAGATGAAAAGCGCGGTCTGTTAGTTCATGAAGTAAACAATACTGTGGAATTCAAAGGACTCGTAAAAGTTGCGAAAAAAAACATTCCAAAAGAAATGATAGAGTTCGCGGTAAATTCCATTAGGAAATAAATTACGCTGTTCAGGGAGACTTATCATGAAAATAGGAATAGTAGGTGCCACAGGTTACGTAGGAGGAGAAACGCTCCGACTTTTGGTAAACCATCCAGAAGTGGAGATTACCATGGTAACATCACGACAACATGTTGGGGAGTACATACACAGAGTGCACCCCAGTTTGAAAGGATTCACTGATCTAACATTTTCTGAATTAGACTATGACAAAATGTCTGACAAGTGTGATCTTGTTTTCACAGCAGTCCCACACGGCACCGCGACAGAAATTGTCAAGACGCTGTACGACAGAGACATCAAGATCATCGATTTGAGT
Source organism: Nitrosopumilales archaeon (assembly GCA_016838795.1). Classification (GTDB taxonomy): domain Archaea; phylum Thermoproteota; class Nitrososphaeria; order Nitrososphaerales; family Nitrosopumilaceae; genus DRGT01. Next base: position 4,174 of record JAEHKQ010000181.1, on the reverse strand, counting down.
GCAGACTATAGATTACACGATCCTAAGGATTATGACAAGTGGTACGGATGGAAACATCCTCACCCAGATTACCTGCCTAAGTCTGTCTTTGGAATACCAGAGCTGCACAGAGAACAAATCAAAAACGCGCAACTAGTTTCGTGCCCAGGATGCATGGCAGTTACTTCTATCTTAGCACTTGCGCCACTTATTAGAAACGATCTCATCGACACTGAACACATTATTGTCGATTCAAAGATTGGTTCGTCAGGTGCAGGTTCTGGTTCAGGAACTGCACACGCAATGCGAGCTGGAGTCATTCGACCATACAAACCAGCAAAACACAGACACACTGGTGAGATTGAGCAGGAACTAAGTGAGATTGCAGGAAAGAAAATTCATGTCTCTATGAGTCCACATGCAGTTGATGTGGTTCGTGGAATCTTGTGTACCAATCACACGTTCATGAAAAACCATATAGATGAAAAAGAATTGTGGAAACTTTATCGCCAAGCTTATGGTGAAGAAAAGTTCATTCGATTGATTCGTGACAAGAATGGTTTATACAAATTCCCAGATCCAAAGTTCGTGGTTGGTTCCAACTTTTGCGATATCGGCTTTGAGCTGGATGAAGATAACAACAGATTGATTATCCTTTCAGCATCTGACAACCTGATGAAAGGTGCGGCAGGCTCCGCTATACAAAACATGAACATCATGGCTGGCTTTGACGAAATGTCTGGTCTTAAATATACTCCACTTACACCCGTGTAATAATGATCACAATCAAAATTGGTGGAAGTGTAGTTGATAATCTACATTCAACTACGATTTCCGATATCAAAAAAGTAGTAGAAAGTGAAGGAGTGATTCTTGTGCATGGTGGAGGGAAAGAGGTTACAAAAGTTTCTGAACAGCTTGGAAAGAAACCAAAGTTTGTTGTTTCTCCAAGTGGAATCAAAAGTCGATACACCGACCAAGAAACTGCAGAAATTTTCACAATGGTAATGTCTGGAAGGATCAACAAAACAATTGTTCGTCTTTTACAAAAAAATGGAGTTAATGCGGTTGGTCTCTCGGGCGTTGACGCTAAAATATTACAGGCGGAAAGAAAAAAGAAGCTAATCATCGTAAACGAAAAAGGACGAAAACAGGTAATTGACGGAGGGTATACAGGTAAAATTACCGAGGTAAATGTGAAATTTATCAAGTCTCTTTTAGAGCAAGGGTACACTCCTGTGATTTCGCCCATTGCGATCAGTGAGGAGTATGATTTTCTTAATGTAGATGGAGACAGAGCGGCTGCGTACGTTGCTGGTAAAGTACAGGCGGACAAAGTTTTGTTCATTACAAATGTAGACGGTTTGCTGATGGATGAAAAACTTGTTACGGACTTGACCCTAGCAGAAGCTAAAGAGATTAGACCAAAGGTTGGGTTCGGTATGGAAAAAAAGATCCTAGCTGCAACAGAAGCCTTAGACATGGGGGTAAAAGAAGCGATAATAGCAAATGGACAAAAAGAAAATCCAATATCAGCAGCCATTGCACACGAAAACTGTACGGTAATTAAAAAATGACTGAAGACGAATTTATGGGAAATCTGTATCAGAGATTTCCTGTTACAGTGGAAAAAGGATTTGGTTCTCATGTTTGGGATGTAGATGGCAAAGAATACATAGACTGCATGGGCGGTTACGGGGTAGCCATAGTTGGACACAGAAATGAACGAGTTGTTAATGCATTAAAGTCTCAGCTCGAAAAAATAATTACTGTTCACAGCTCGCTCTACAACAGAACTCGAGAGGAGTTCCTAAAGACTCTCATCGGTGTTGCGCCCCACGGTCTAACGCAGGTTCATCTTAACAACAGCGGTGCTGAAGCTGTTGAAGCTGCTATAAAATTTGCTAGAAAGTTTACTGGAAAGAAAGGAATGGTGGCAATGAATGGTTCATACCATGGAAAGTCGATGGGTGCACTTTCTTTAACGTTTAATCCAAAATATAGAAAAATGTTTCAGCCGTTGGTAGAAAAGACATCGTTTGCAAAGTTTGGTGACATTGAATCGTTGCGAGAAACTGTTGACGACGATACAGGTTTTGTTATCTTGGAACCAATTCAAGGAGAGAGTGGAATTCACGTTGCGCCGGATGGATTTTTGCAGGAGGTGCGAAAGCTGTGTGACGATAAAGGAATCCTTCTAGTTTTTGACGAAATTCAATGTGGATTAGGTAGAACAGGCCGAATGTGGGCGTCTGAACATTGGAACACAACACCTGACATAATGTGCATTGCAAAAGGAATCGCCGGGGGAGTTCCAATGGGCGCTACACTTGTCAAACCAGAAATACTTGCAGTGATAGGCAAAGGTGAACATTCTTCTACATTTGGTGGCAATCCTCTTTCTTGTGCGGCCGGAACTGCAACACTTCAAGCTTTAACACAAGACGGATTGATTGAAAACGCAGAAAAGATGGGACAGAGATTACGTGAAGGTTTGGAACGTCTAAAGGAAAAACATAAGATTATTCGAGAAATTCGTGGCAAAGGTCTTATGATTGGAGTGGAGCTAAAGTTTCAAGTAAAGGATATTATTTTGGATGGAATAAAGAATGGAGTTCTAATACTTTATTCTGGCAGGAACATTCTAAGGTTTTTACCTCCACTAGTTATATCTGAAGATGATATCACAAGGGTTTTAGAAACGTTAGATATATTGCTGACCAAGGAGGAAAAGCGGCACAATGTTTAACGACAAGATCGATGAAAAAATTATAGATTTTCTGAGAAATGACTCTAGAGAATCATTTGTAGATATTGGAAAAAAACTAAAGCTGTCCGAGTCAGCGGTACGAAGAAGGGTGAGAAACATGGTGGACAACGGTACGATTAAAAAATTTACCGTAGAGGTTGGAGATAAAAACACCACAAGTGCAATTGTGCTGATATCGGTTGACTCGACAATAGATACGTCCAAGGTATCAGTCAAGATCACAAAGCTCGAAGGCGTGAAGACGGTCTATGAAATTACAGGACAATACGACATTACTGTTATAATTAGCGCACCAAACATTGCTGAAATTAATAACAGCATTGATGCTTTACGAAAAATTCCTGGCGTGATTGACACAAACACGGTCATAATTCTTCGTACCGTTTCATAAAACGAGATTCGAAACGGAATTTGCTGTAGTAACTATATCAGTACAAGAAACAATATTTTTCGCCGAAATCTGTACGAATATGTTTATATTCCTTTAATTTAGCATCGATTTCTGTAATGAATGATCCGAATTACTATGCAAACATCTACAACGCGTACGATAAAAAGCCGAAGAAGATACGTGTCCTAGACAGTACTCTACGTGAGGGTGAACAGCATCCAGGTGTTTCGTTTACCAACAAGCAACGAATTCAGATTGCATGGATGCTAGATTACTTTGGAGTTGATCAGATAGAAATTTCTCCAATGATTTCAAAAGATCATGAAGAATCTACTAGAACAATAATCAAGCAAGGGCTAAAGGCAGACATTGTATCACATGGTAGAGCATTGAAGGAGGACATTGATATTTCATTAAGATGTGATGCAAAGTGGGTAGCGGCATATCTTGGAATTTCTGACATTCATCTCAAAGATAAGCTTAGAATTTCACGGGATGAGGCACTCAAGAGAGCAGTGGAGACTGTAGAATATGCAAAATCTCATGGTCTGAAAATTAGATTCACTGTTGAAGATGGAAGCAGAGCTGATCCAAAATTCTTGTTGCAGATTTGTAGTTCGCTAGAAGAAGCTGGCGTGGATAGAATTAGTTTGCCCGATACTGTTGGCATACTACGGCCCATTGGCATGTATAATTTTGTAAAAAAGGTTCGCAATGAAATCGATACTCCTCTTGACGCACATGTTCACAACGACATTGGATTTGCGTTAGCTAACGCGTTTGCTGCATGCGAAGCCGGTGTTGATCAAATACACACTACTATTGATGGAATTGGTGAAAGAACTGGAATCCCTCCCCTTGCAGAAGTTGCAGTAGCATTAACATACTTGTACAAGTCTCCAAATGATTTTAGATTAGATATGTTGCAGGATCTTTCAAGGTTAATTGAAGACTATACTTCGATAAAACCATACGATTCAAAACCAATTGTTGGTTCTTCTGCTTACAAACACAAAGCTGGAACCCACCTAGCG
>JAEHKQ010000180.1 GCA_016838795.1 Nitrosopumilales archaeon | reverse complement strand
CCTTATGGTTATGATAAAACTCGTTCAGAAAGAAGATGTCAAATGTGTAAAAAATTACTTTATGTTTTTGAGGTTGGCAAGTATTGTATAGAATGTTCTAGGAAACTACCAAAATCATAAAGTGAATTAGTTCTATTCAGGATTGATCAGATATCAAAAAAATATCTTTATTAGATCGGAGAAGAAAATTACTATTCCTTCTAGTGTACGTGGAGAAAGTCAAGAATATGAGAGGTTATCATTGTAATTTCTAATTTTTAGTGTATCATCTAATTAACATTTTATGATCTGATCATGTTAAAATTCCCAGATACAATTTACCCAACTCTGGATGTTTAAGTAGTTCATCTGCTTTTCCTTTGAAGACAAGTTTGCCGTTTGCTAGCAGATACACCATGTCAGCTATCTTTAGTGCTCGTTTGACGTTCTGTTCAACTAGAATGATAGTAATGCCAAATTCCTTTCGCATGTGATCAACTTTGCTCAAAACCTCATCAGCTAGTTTCGGAGATAGGTTTGCAGTTGGTTCATCAAACAGCATGACCTTTGGTCTTCGTATCAGTGCCATTGCCATGGCCAGCATTTGTCTTTCTCCACCGCTAAGAGTTTCTGCCTTGCTATTCTTGTATTTGGTTAAAATTGGAAATGTTTCCAGCACCTCTTGAATTCTGGGTGACATTGTCTTAGAGTCCAAGGTATAACTTGCCATTGAAAGATTCTCCTTTATGGTGAGGTTTACAAAAACATTGTTCACTTGTGGGAGATAGGCTATTCCACTTCTAGCTACTTTGTGTGGCATCATTCTAGTAATGGAGGCATGGTGGAAGGTTATCTCTCCGGAGTATATTGCACACATCCCAAAGATGCTTTTGAGTAAAGTACTCTTCCCAGAACCATTTGGTCCCACTACTACGGTAATTTCTTTTTCGTTTGCTTCAAAATCTACACCAAATAGAACATGACTAGTACCATAACCAGAGTTTAGTGCATCAACCTTTACCACTACATTGGGACTAACACTTTCTTGAGACACATCAACCACCCAGATAGGACTCGATTACTTTGGGATGTTTGATTATTTCTTTCGAGTCTCCTTCTGCAATAATCTTTCCCTTGTCCATTGCAAAGACATGGTCTGCATACTGCAATGCAATGTCAAGTCGATGTTCTATAATCAGAAATGTTATTCCCTGTCCATCACGGATTTTTTGGATCATTTCAAAAATATTGTGAGCCAGAATTGGATTAACACCTGCAATTGGTTCATCCATTAGTATCATCTTAGTATCTGTCATCATTGCCTTGCCCAGTTCGAGGAGTTTCAGTTGTCCACCACTTAGATTCTGGCTCTGAATTTCCTGTTGTTCTAATAGATTGATCATTCCTAGCAACTCGAATGATTTTTTCATGATTCTTTCCTCGTCGTTACGCCAAAGTTGTTGGAGTGGTGCTCTTCTGAATGACTCCCCAGAGTTATCACTTCCTGCTGTCAATAAATTTTCTAAAGTGGTGAGATTGGTAAAGGGTTGAGGTATCTGAAATGTTCTAACAAGCCCCGTCTTGAAAGTCTCTAGTGGAGTTAGTTGTGTTATATCATGATTATCAAAAGTTATCGAACCTGAATCAGGTTTAAGTAAACCAGATATTACGTTGATCAGAGTTGTCTTTCCACTACCATTTGGGCCAATTAGCTGGTATAGTTTTCCTTGTTCAACTTCCATATTCACTCCATCAAGTACAACCAAACCACCAAACGCTTTTGTAATTTGTTCTATTGACAGAATGTTCATCAAAACTGAAATGACACAAAGGCATTAAGGGCTTTCTATATTAGTGACACATAGGTGCATAAGTGATCAGTTTGGCATATGATCCAATTTTCACAGACGCAATAATCTACTCTAGTTTGTTAGTTCTGCTGAGCATGGGTCTTACACTTACCTATCTTACAACCAAGGTTCCAAACTTTGCACACGCTTCTTTTGCTACTATTGGTGTTTATCTTGCATTGATTGCATCAAGAATTTGGGAGAGCAGTCCTTATGTTGCAATTCCAATTGCATTTGTAATTTCTGGTGCAGTTGCTCTTGCACTGTATACATTCATTCTAAAGCCTTTGATTCGAAAGGGTGCGTCAAAAGCAATTCAGATGATTGCAACACTAGCATTTGATTTGATACTAATAGCACTGTTGAACATTACTGCAGATTATATCACAAAGAACTATCAAATCATATCAAGAGAGTTTACACTTCGAAGCTATGACGGTTTGTTCATGGATATGCCGATGATTCTCTTTGTTGCACCAATACTGATCATAATTATTGCTTCTACATTGCTTATCATTCTAAAGAAAACAAAATTTGGTATTGCCATGAGGGCAACAATAGAAAACCCAGACCTGTCCGGTGTTGTTGGAATTAATGTCAGATTGGTGTATGGTGTGTCTTGGTTTTTGGGAGGAGGACTAGCAGGTATCGCTGGTGCGCTCATGTCAATGTGGTTCCAAGGTGATCCAAACCTTGGGGCCCTTATGATACCAAGTATTTTTGCAGCTAGCATCGTTGGAGGATTTACCAGCATCTATGGCGCAATAGTTGGTGGCATATTGATTGGAATGAGTGAGATTCTTGGAACAAGATTTCTTGCAGGAGAGTTTGGATCGTGGCTTATTGCGTATAGACCACTCATTCCGTTGCTGTTTATTGTAGTAACATTGTTGGTTGCACCACGTGGCTTGACAGGAATTAATTGGTATAGAGTGAGGAGATTATTTGGCACTAGGAACTGAAATAATTTTCATTGTTGACCTACTGGCAATTTACGCCATCTATCTAATCATCAATTCCAGCTTGAACTTGGAGTTTGGTTATACAGGAATCCCAAACTTTGGGAAAGTCCTAGCAGTAGGAGTTGGTGCATTTGTTGCTGCATCTATACCAGGAAGAATTCTAGCAAACATGGCTGGAATTGAAGGTGATTACATTGGAGACAACATTTCAATCATCACTCAAGTGAATGTATGGCTTGTTGACAACACAGGAATTGGTTTTGCTGTATTCTTTTTGACGTTAGGAATTGCTGCAGGAGTTGGTGCCGGGCTTGGTTTACTGACAGCATATCCTGCTATTCGTTTACGTGGAGACTATCTTGCAATAACACTATTAGCTCTTGGTGAAGGCGTTAGAATTGTCGGAAATAATTTCACGCCATTGGCTGGTGGAACACTGGGTGTTCAGGTACCTGACCCACTTTCTTGGCTTCCAGGTGAACTTCGATTCCCTGTAGCCACCATTGGTTTGATCATCATTGCAGCCATCGTTCTGCTGTACACGGAAAGAACTGTTAGATCACCTCTGGGTAGAACGCTTAGAGCTATTAGAGATAATGAGGTTGCAGCCGAATCTATTGGAAAGGATGTCACCAGAATTAGAATAAAGACAATCATGATTGCTGCTGCAATAGCTGCAATTGGTGGTGCGCTGTATGCATTTTATGTTGGTGGTACGATTGCGATTGCTTACGATAGAACGAGTTGGACCTTTTGGCCATTCATGATGATTCTCATTGGTGGATTGGCAAACAACAAAGGAGTTCTAGTTGGTACTCTACTCTTTGTTACACTTCGTAAATTTATCATCTTCTTCAAGGATTCACTACAACCTTATGTTCCGTTTGATGTTGTATGGCTCGACTTTTTACTACTTGGAGTAATATTGATTGCAGTTCTATTGTATCGCCCACAAGGAATTTTTACAGAAAAACCTACCAAAACAATCTCTAAAGAAGGTTTTACAGATAAACAAAAAGGTTAGGTGGTAATACCAGGTAGTCGTTTGTCTTTGTATACAACTACATGAGATACTCCATTCTTTGGAAATACGCCATAGATTAGTTTGGCTCTTTGTACAACAGAATCTTTTAGAGAAACCATTAGGAATTGACTTTCCTTTGATCTTTCTTCAAGAATTTTTCCCAACCTTTCAGCGTTTGGTGCATCAAGGTGTGCATCGACTTCGTCAAACAGATAGAATGGAGATGGTTCTAGTTTTTGTAGTGCAAGAACGAAAACAACAGCAGCAAGAGTTTTTTCACCACCGCTGATTGATGTTGATTCTCGCTTTGGTTTGTTCTTGAATTGAATTAGATATGAAATTCCGGAATTGAAGATGTCATCCTCATTTT
>JAEHKQ010000179.1 GCA_016838795.1 Nitrosopumilales archaeon | reverse complement strand
TGAGGAGCTCTAGCTGTTCCTTCTACTACATTTCTACTTGAGATTTTCATAGTATAACATACTCAAATGGGCTGACTATAATTTAGAGTTTTTTTAATTTTTTTACCTTCGAATTAATTGATTATCTAACTCAAGTAACTGCGCATCTATTTCTCCTGAGCTTTCATTTCCATAAGAAATCAAAATTTTATCATCTTCATTAACTACATACCCAGCTATGTCTGAGACTTGTTCATGATTAATGAAGAACTTTATTGAATAGTCATCACTATTACAGAATGATCTACCATCAGGAAATATGAAACATTCAAAATTAACAGTAATACCAAGTGTTTCAAAGAGATAACCAAGGGTTACTCCAGTTGAATGACGGTGAATTGTATCTCCATCCTGTCCTTCAAAATGTATCCAACTACTCTTTATCTGAAATGCTGGTGATGAAAATTCAAATTTGTCACCAAATATTCTAACAAGAATTGATGTATGAGCATGATCATCATTTAATACTCCGGCACCAGGTGGTGCTCCAGGTACTGAACCTTGCATATTCACAAAAGTATATGCAGAATATCCTACAATGACTATCACTATTCCTAAAACACCTGCTGTCATTAACATGCTTTTTCTCTTTTGACGAGTTCTTTTTGCAGCAAAACTTTCTCTTTTTTCCTCTCTTTCTTTTCTAGCTTTTTTACCCATAGAATACTCAATTTCAAAAAATTACCCTAATTAACTTAACCAATCAAACAATAAATAAAATATAAATTGAAACTTAATGTGGACTGTATTTTTTGTGATATCATTAGCGGGAAAAAATCTGGTTTTTTTATTTATGAGAGTCAAGACCATGTTGCCATTCTAGATAAATATCCAATTGATACTGGGCATAGCTTAGTTATGCCTCGTGAACATTACGAAATAATTACTGATATGACAGAAAAAAACGTCGTAGATCTTTTTTCTCGCGTACCCAAAATTGCCAAAGCAATCTTACAAGCTACAAATGCTGATGCGTTTAGTATTGCACAAAATAATGGCCGAGCTGCAAAGCAGATTGTACCACATGTTCACGTTCATATTATTCCTCGTTATGATGCAAAGGGAACAGTTTGGACAAAAAGACAAATTCCTAAAGATGAAGAATTAGAAGTATTGGCTCAAAAAATTCGTCAGAATTTAGATTCTAAGAATTAATTGTTTTATCTAGCTGAATGACCTGGATTGTACCTTAGAATTGCGCCAATATTTCCAAGACTGGATAACATCATACCATGTTCTGCTTTACCAGAAATAACCTCAATCTTTGAACCCGTTTTGGCTGCAATTAGTGCAAGATAATCTACAATGTCTTGTTGTATTGCTTCAAGGTCCATTGCTTTACAGTTAGGACATGGAGAATTA
>JAEHKQ010000178.1 GCA_016838795.1 Nitrosopumilales archaeon | reverse complement strand
TTAGTTTTTCATCTTCTACTTGTTCAGTAACATTATCTTCCTGCACAAATTTTGGGATTTCGATTATTTCTGGAATTTGTTCATGAGAAATGGTTGTAAACTTTGCAGCTATATTGATTGGTTCGGTTGTTGAGTTTCCCCCAAACAGTGTGGTGTGAATTAACATGCCATATGTTCCAGTTTGATTTATGGGCACATAAAGAACTGTTGAGTTACCATCCTTGTTTTTAACTGGAAAAAAACCTCCCCCTTGGCTAAATGGAGAGGTGCCAAGCCAATCTAAGGAAGGCCATCCCAAAAAGTGTCCAAATACTCCTGAAGGCATATTTGTTTGAGCTATTCTCCCTTGCGGATCAATTACAAATACAGAAAGGTTTGTGTCATCACTTTCCCAAGAAATATCAATGGCAGCGGTGTTGATTGTAGGATCTTCTATATCAAAATAATATTGTCTCCAATCACCTGCCATGTATCTATTTACCATATCAAAAGCTCCTTTGACATATCCATTTCCATAAAGTACATTATCACCTGATTGTCCAGGAATTAAAACAACTGAATCCTTTTCTTCAATTTTTTTCTTTACTACATAAGATACTGGAGCGTTTACGGTGTGTTTATCACCTTCAAATGTCAAAAATCCTTGGTACACTCCTGTTTGAGAATTTATTGGAGCTATAATTGTTACAGTGATTTGTGATGAACTGTTAGGTGGAACAGTTACACTGTCAGCACTTGTCCAAATCACATCCCATTTTGCTTTTTTATAATAACTACTTGATAATGTATAATCTATCGAAGTCGAATTTTGTTGTGTGTCACCAATCCAATAAGAATATCTTGTTGGCACAGGATAGATTCCTACCAAAGGAGTGTGTTCAAATTTTTCGTTTGGTTGAGTGATACGTATTTCTTGAACAGTTCCCCATGATCCTCCTCTGTTTATCATAGATAATTCATCGCTAGCTACATCATTGTCTTCATTTTTGTCATTCCAGTCATAAAGATAAAGAG
>JAEHKQ010000177.1 GCA_016838795.1 Nitrosopumilales archaeon | reverse complement strand
TTTACTGATCAGTCTTTGCTAATTATGAAAAAAAGTGATGTAAATAAGAGAAGAAAAGAGCAGAAGAAAAAATTACTAAATAGTATTCTTTTACGAGATGCAGGAAACCGTTACCCTGTTGTTACACCAATAAATGAATTGTATTCAATGAATTTTTCTTGTGTTGTTGATATGCCTGTTGAACTAGGAATTGCTAAGGTCCTAAAAATGAAAACATTTGGGGTAGGTGGCTTAACAGATTATGAAGAGAAGGCACTAGTTGCAGTAAAAGCTATGGAAAGTCAAAATGCTGTCTATGTACATCTTAAAGGACCTGATGAATTTGGTCATGATGGAGATGCAAAAGGAAAAATGAAAAACATTGAAGAAATTGATCGAAGATTTTTTGGAACACTACTTGATAATATTGATACAAACAAAGTATCTATTGTGATTTCAGCAGATCATTCTACTCCATGTATCAATAAGGGGCATAGTGACGATCCTGTACCAATACTTGTTTCGGGAGATTCTATCAAAGATGATGCTACTATTAGAGTTACAGAAAATGAAGCAAAAAAAGGCAATATTGGATTAATTGAAGGTGCTCAAGTGGTGAAAACTGCTCTCGATTTAATTAAATCTGAAAAATAGTTAGTTCTTTAGTTTGTCGCATTTCTGTAATTTTTCTTCGAATTTTATCAATGTCAATATTGTTATACGTTCCAGAAAAATCACCGATTTTTTCTAATGCACGTCCGAATATTCCGAGCGCAATTTCATCGTCATTTTTTTGTAAATGAGCAAATGCGGCTGCGACTAAAATGATTCCTTGTATTACTTCTTTTTCTTTTCCGTAGCATTTTTTCCAAACGCCTTCCCAAGCTTCATGAGATTCCCAAAATCTTTCATTATTAAAGTAAAAAATTCCATCTTTTATTCCATCATCTTTTTCAATTTCTTCTTCAACTACATGTCTTACATTATCTAGTTTTCCGATTGGCCTTAACTTTTCAACTACAGCATCAAATTTTTCCTTTTCAACTGTTACATCAAACTCAACAAATTTGCTTGCTACACGAGCAACTCTAACTGTGGCTCCAATGTCAGAACAAAGTTTTCTTGCTTGGTTAACAAGATCAAGAGAATTTATTGGCAAATAGCCATTATTTTGAAGATGAAGCATATAACGTTCCATACAAATCATTTGATATGATTTCTTAAATTTCTTGTTTATTTTCAATTAAGATTTATATGAACTATAGAAAGGATTTGGGTCATGTCGCTTATTGAGACTGTTAGTGATGTAAATAACACATTCCTATCTAGAAGAGAGCTTACTTGTAATTTTGTTGGACTAGGAGGAAAACTCAAAAAATTGGAAGCGATAGAAATGATTTCAAAAGAATTCAAACTTGATGGAAAGATCGTAATTCCAATAAGGTTGGATAACCATGTTGGAAAGCCTATGATTACTGGCACTTTTTATGTTTATGATGATGAAGAATTAGCTAAAAAACATGTTA
>JAEHKQ010000176.1 GCA_016838795.1 Nitrosopumilales archaeon | reverse complement strand
CTTTACACAACATGTTCTTGGATTGTTTGGAATGCCAAGAAGAGTTTACGACTATCCACCATTCCCTGAATGGATTGCAATGAATCAGATCATTACTTTCGGCGCAATGTTACTAGCAGCTGGCGCAGCGATTTGGTTAGGAAACTTCATCTACAGTATGGGTAAAGGAAAACCAGCTGACATGGAAGATCCATTTGAACTGGGTGGAAAATACTATTATCCATATCAGCAAAAAACTCCACATCATGATTAGGTGAAATAATTGAGTTATCCAGAAACAGAACGTTCAAAGGGAGAGCAAGAATACCCCATCTTTAGGACAAGTCCAGAAAGAGCCACAAAAATGATGGTAATCATGCTTGGCATTGTTATTGTTGGTGGTGTGATATTCTTTAGTATGTGGGATTATTGGATCTCAAGTCCAGCACCTGTAGTTGTTATGAGAAGTGCTGCTGTATCAGAAATACCAGCAGCTATTCTAACTGGAAAAGATATTCAAGTAACACTAACATTTGTCGAGTCTTCTGATTTTAGGACACTTGCATTTAATGCATTACCTGGTGAAGCTGATAACAATCCAGAAATTCATGCGAACGTTGGAGATAAAATAATCTTTGATGTTTCAAATGGAGGAAAATCCTTCCACGCCTTTGGGGTGACTCAAGAAGAAGAGGGATTTACTGGTATTATTTCAGGCTCTGATATTGCATCTGCAAGTAGTCCATTACTACCTGGAGAAGGCGGAACATCCGAATTTATTCCATCAAAAGAAGGAGTTTACTATTACATCTGTACTGTTCCTGGTCACAGAGAACAAGGAATGATGGGTAAAATCATAGTTGGTGCAGCAAAAGCAGCTCCAAGTAGAGAAGCAGCAGCACCAACAGGAGTGAGTCATGAGTTCGAACTACATTTTGTAGAATCGGATGACTTTAGAACTTTGGCGTTTAATGCCCTTCCAGGAGAAGAAGGAAACAATCCAGAAATTAAAGTAAATTCAGGAGACGAAGTTACCATAACAGCTGTAAATAATGGAAAATCCTTCCACGCATTTGGCGTTGTTTCAAATCCTGAAGATCCAATTAGTGTTCTATGGAATTCTGCAATTGCCGCAGCAACAAATCCATTGAAACCAGGTGAATCTGGTGAGATTACATTCATTGCAGGAGCACCAGGAACTTACTATTACATCTGTACGGTTCCAGGACATTCATTGCAAGGAATGCAAGGAACTTTCATCGTAGAATAATATTGATTCTCAAGTATCTATCATTAACAACCCTGATCGTTTTGTACTCACTAATGTTTATTGGCGGATATATTTCAGCTGCTGGTTTAGGTCTTACTTGTCCTGATTGGCCATTCTGTCCAAGTGGAATTTTTCCAGATGAGCAATATTTTATTGAATGGACACATAGATTCATTGCAGCTATTACTGGTATTCTTGTAATTGCAACAACAATTGGCTGTTGGCTGACTAAGAATTCTGAAAGCAAAATTAAACTCACCAGTACCTTAGCTGCAATTTTTGTTGTAACTCAAATTAGTCTTGGTGCCTTAGTAATTGATCTTAAGCTTCATGCTGTTTTAGTTTCAATACACCTAGGAATTGCAATTCTCCTATTTGCTATGGTTCTTTTGACAACCCTGTTTGCATTCAGACTAAATAAAAAATCAATTCAAACTAATGTTTAGAACCAAATCCTAATCTTTTTGGCAAATAGATGTATCCCATTACTATAAAAAAGATAGCAGCTCCAATGGTTATACTAAGGAAGAAAATGTATCCAAAAGGACTTTGGGTGCTCATGTTAAATGTGTAGGTTAGGACGTTTTGTGTTCCTTCCATATCATAAAGATCTACTTTGAAGATATGATTTCCAGAAGTTTCAAAAACATAATCAGTAATCCAGTGTGATCCTTCATGTGATTTTGGATGGAAGGTATCTACTTGTTCATCATTAAAAAAAACTCGAATTCCCATCGTAAATCTGTCAACCTCATTAAAGTCTGCATCAGTAACTCTAAGCAAAAGCTGAGAGGTTTCACCCACATTTGGAAATTCTGGAAGAGTTGCAATTTGAACACGGTAACCACCCAAAAATTGTTCTGCTGAATTGAAGAAAGAATGACCATTAGCTTGAGAAATCATTGGGATTGATGAAAAAACAAAAAAAACTAAAATTGTAAATAAAAGATTTTTTTTCAATTCAAGTAAGATCTGATTTTAATGAATATATTGTAAAGGAATTTAAAAATTTAAAAATTGACAAAACCTTTAAATCCAGATTGACGAAACACCCACCGTTGACCATAGTTAGCAAATCTATTGATATCAAAGCACCCATTGATACAGTTTTTACCTATTTTGCAAGACCAGAACATGTTTCAGATCAGATGACAGAGAAAGGCGTCGGAATGACTGTTATTCCTATGGATATCAAACAAGGAATGGGTGTAGGTACGACATTTAGAATTATTGGAGATTTCAACGGCAAAAGACTAGAATGGGATTGTGAAACAACTGAATTTGAAAGAGAGGAAAGAATTTCTGCAAAAATGATTGAAGGACCTTTTAAGAGATGGCAAATTAAAAATGAATTCAAAGCATTAGGTGATAATCTTACTAAAGTAACTATGACGGTTGATTATGTAATGCCATTTGGTCCTTTAGGAAGTATTTTAGATAAAGCCAAGTTTGAAAAATCTGCAAAACGTGGAATGGAAACTGCACTATACAAAGTTAGAGGATTACTTGAAGGAAATGGTTCAATTCCTGTGTACATTACACTTGACGCATACAAAAAACTTTTAGCTGAAAAGAAGAAAATGAATAATGTTCCAGTTTCGACAGTACTTACTGCGATTTTAGAAAAGTACAACGAAATAGAAGCTAAAGTTACGAACTAGATTTTTTTTAACTCAAAGTTAATAACGATACTAACATTTGCTAAGTTTATCGGGTCTATGGCTCAGCCAGGTAGAGCACCGGACTCTTAATCCGGTTGTCGAGGGTTCGAATCCCTCTAGACCCGCTTCATTTTTGACATTTATCTAGGACACTGAGGTAAATAATGCGTTGACAGTTAAACTCGACAAAAAAGACGTTGTACAAATAACAGAAGATTCGTTAACACTGTTCAAAGCTGGAATAAAATCAGAAAAAACCATGGAAACTTATGAAAAAAGACTAAAAGAATTCGTTTGTGCAACCTTAGAGAATTACCTTGATGGGGATAAAGTTCTCAGGGAAAAACAACGCCAACAAAGACTAGCTGAGGGTGATAAAAAGAAGATAACCTTGATTCTTGATGCTGATTTTTCTGTCAGGTCTAATGAACTAGTCAAAAAAGCCAAGGAAAATCCAGATGAAATAGTGGGAATGTTGCTATCTTATTCAACCAAATTAAAAGAGCGTTGTGAGAAACCAAAGCAAGATCCTGATTATCTTAATCCTAATACGGTTCCAAACATGTTCAAGCCAATAAAGAAACTATTCAAGATGAATGGTGTTCATTTTGAGTGGCAAAGAGTTGACGCTACTTATCCAGAAGCAGAAACCAATCCAGATAGTAGAGGTTATACCCGTGAAGAAATTGGTACGATACTGAAATTTACAAATCCATTTGAAAGTGCTGTAACCCTAATAGCTTCTTCATCTGGCATGAGAAGAACAGGATTTGAATTTACTTGGGATTGTATTAAACCAGTCTACAGAAGAAACAGTAATCTTGTAATGGGAAATTATGATGATAATGACGACTCTGACATTCTTTGTGGAATGATTATAGTTTATGCAGGGTCTAATGAGCAGTATTTTGCATTATTCACACCCGAAGCCTGGGAAGCTATCAAGACTTACAAAATTCAATGGCACTCTGATGTGTTGAAAAATCCAAAACCAAAAGACCCATTCTTGAAACGAGCTGGAAACTCAGTAATTACTTTGAGCTGCGATGCAATGGCCAATAGACTAAACAAAATTCTAAAAAAAGCAAAGATTAGAGAGCCGTTAGAAGCTGGAAAACGAAATTACGACGTACCAATAATGAACGGATTCAGAAGATTCTTCAACAAAATTAACAAAGAAACATTCTCAAAAGATTCTCCCTTAGCTGCATTAATCAAAAAAGAAATGATGCTTAGTCACACAGGTCTAGTTCAACTAGATAAAAATTATTTCAAAATTCATTGGAAGGAATTAGTTGAAGAATATTTAGAGGCGGTTTCTGCTTTAACAATATCTTCTGAAGAGAGAGCAAAAGCTCAGTTGAGGATTGTTAGAAAGAAAAACTCAGGACTTGAAAACGAAAAATGGAAAGTAACAAAATTGGAACACGATGTGAAAAAAATGCGACATGACATGTCAGTAATCCTTGGTGAAATACAAAAAAGAGCAACAAAGAAGCATTGAGAGTTGCTTATATCATATCGTAAAGAGTCTGGTAAAATTTTTTTGAATCAGTTGGCAAAATTTGCCAGTCTACTTGACACTCATTTGTAAAGTAGCAGGAAGAAAAGAATCAATTTTTAATTTTCTACAAATACAAGCAAAATTCAGATTGCGGCAATTTTTAGTATTTTAGTAGAGATTAAGTAACTGTCGCCGAACCGATCTTATGCCAAAAGATTTTGATAATTTTCTAATAGATACATGCCCTTCGTGTAATACCCACTTAGGTTCCCATTCCATTGATGACTTGGTCAAATGTGGACTTGATATACTGCGTCAAGACAAAGCTAGTTGCAATGATTAATGGTTTTTCCTCCTCCACACGACAGTTTTTGTAAGTTACGTAAATGACTAAACAACTAACCTCAAATCAAAGGGTAAAATAGCTTTCAGTTCTTTTGGAACGTGACGGCAACAAGTGTTTCTATTGCGATATGCCGTTTGAGAAGAATATTTCAACCAAGAGCATTGAGTATGATCATCTAAACAACCACCCCACTGACAACCGAGTTGACAATTTGGTCTTGGCTCATAAAGAATGCAATTTGCAAAAACAGTATTTTAGTAGATTATCTGATGGTTCAGTAAAAATTGAGAAACATTCTCAAGCAAGACAATCAAGTACAATAGAATTTTCCATAGTAATTCCTTCTCTTGAATGATGTAGTATTATTTGTCATATAGCAGATAGAAAAGAAGGCGAAGATCGGATTTTAACTAAAAAGTTTCACAAAAAATTTTTTTAAATTAAAATCAAAAATTCATTATCTACTTTACATTATCTTACTTTTTATTGCAATGCTAGTGGGTTTAATTGGTGTCCATGCTTTTGTTTCAACTGTTGCAATTCCTGAAATAATTATCGGAGCTGCAATAGCTCAGATAACTATAATCATTCAGTTCTATTTCAGAAGAGCAAAACCACAATAACCTCTTTCTTTTTTTCTATGTACCCACACTTGCAACAAAAGCTATAACCAAAAATCAGGATTAATTAAATGTGCATTGTTGATGCAAGATTAAAAATATGGTTAGCTACTTGACACTCCGAAACTTTTTACAAGCTCAAGATTAGCCTATTTTGTGCCTACTACTTGACAATAAGTGTAAAGTAAGGTGTCAAATAGACCCTTTTTCAATTCTAGGCAACAGCTTGAAGCTTAATTCATGCCTAAAAGCAGCTGTAGATCAGCTGCAGATTGACACCCTTTACTCCTAGCTATAAGCTGCATGATGCAGCTTCATGCCTAGCTTAAGCTCGAAAACAGCTTAATGCCTAGCTTAGGCATGAATTAAGCTATTTCTAAGCTGGTTTTTACTCATGAATACCCAGCTTGACAATAGCT
>JAEHKQ010000175.1 GCA_016838795.1 Nitrosopumilales archaeon | reverse complement strand
TACATTAGATAAAGCCTTCTTTAAACTAAAACGAAATCACTAACATTTGATACGAACTGTTAGTTACCCTTGATAAATAGAAAAAATTCCTAGTTTAATTCACTTTTCAAGGCAAAAAGGTAAGCTCAATTGATCTTAAATATCGGGCCACTCAAGCAGTTTCTAAAAAATATCCTTTAACATCATGAATCTCTGCTAACTCTAAATATTGTAAAATAGCACGTTTCTTCTCATAGGGAAGTTTTCCCATATTCCTCTGTTGATGAACTCTAAATTATCATTTTCAATTTTTCAGAAATTCTTTAGGATTTTTAAGAGCTTGAGGTTGTTCCAATTTGGTCTTGAATTAGTATATTCATTCATCTTGTTATCAGTTTTGCATAATGTCGATTTCTCGCTATATCCACCTAGTCCAAAGCACTCCTTTTTCTTTTTACGATGTGGAGGATTCTTTTTGAATTAACTCGGCCATAGCGTCTTTGAACCAATTACCATCGTTTCTAGTTCTTCTTCGGATTCGAACTGGAAATGTTGAAAATGTTTATCGTTTATCGATTGTTACGTAACCGTTAAGTAGTGAATTAACGAAATGTTAGCAAATTTGGCACTATTTTCTGAAGGTAGCGTGACCGTTGGATGACGTTTCTTAAAAATAACGTGAATAATTTACTGCAAAAATCTATCCGAGCCTGAAAATTTTACATCTGATTATGTTTGCTTTGTTTCACTTTTCTTAAGGATTAAATATTATTCTAAAAGCATCATTTTAGATTAATTGAGTCAACAAACTGAACAAATTCAATCAAGTGACATAGGAGACATCCTCGAAAATTCACTAAATGGTATAAGACCTGATAGAAATGATTACTTACGTTTACTTGAATCGGATGATATTCAATTAATGGGTTTAGTATCTGGCCATCTTACGAGAAAGCAGTTTGGCAAAAAAGCTTCTTTTGTAAATAACATAATTTTGAATTATACCAACGTGTGTATTACCGATTGTAAATTTTGTGCTTTTTATCGTTCACCAGGTGAAGAGGATTCTTACACACTTAGCTTAGAACAAATTGAAAATAGAGTGAAAACAGCGTGTAACATGTTCAAGATCCGACAAGTCCTTTTTCAGGGAGGACATAATCCAAATCTTGAATTGAAATATTATGAAGATGCCTTCAAACTAATCAGAACTAAATTTCCACAGGTTGGAGTGCATGGCCTTTCTCCCTCTGAAATTGATATAATTGCAAGCGTAGAAAAATCTTCAACAAAAGAAGTTTTAGCTAGACTGAAAGATGCAGGTTTACAATCAATTCCTGGAGCTGGTGCTGAAATTTTGGTTGATTCTGTTAAGGATGTCATTAGTCCAAAAAAGATCACAAGTGAAGAATGGCTAAGAATTATGGAAGAAGCTCACTCATTAGATATTCCAGCATCCGCGACAATGATGTATGGTCATGTAGAATCAAATAATGATATTGTAGAGCATTTTTACAAATTAACACAACTTCAAGAAAAAACAAATGGATTTATGGCATTTATTCCTTGGAGTTTTGAACCCAATAATACATTGATGCAAAAAGAAGGCACTGTAACAAATAGCGCAGGAGGAATTCGTCTTTTGAAAATGATTGCAATCTCAAGACTTGTTTTTGATGGACTGATTCCACACTTACAATCGTCTTGGCTTACAAATGGAGTTGGAATGGCTCAACTTGCACTTCAATATGGAGCTGATGATTTTGGTGGAACCTTGATTGGAGAAGAAGTTGTTTCTTGTACCGGTTCTCGCTCTACTGAATTAACTGGTCAAAAAATAATTGATGCTATTCATCAAATCGGCTATCAAGCGGAAGAGCGTGATAATTTCTACAATACTGTTTGCATGCATTAAAGGCCATAACTAGACCATTTTGAATCCACTAAACTCTTAGTAGCATCATCTACTTTCACAAGTTCTTGAATTTCTCTTTCAAAACCTTCCTCTTTGGTTTTTTGAGTTGCGTCGATACCAAGCTTCGACCCTAAATTAACTAGTGGGGATGATGGGTCTAGGGTATCTGTGGGCGTTCTGTCAATGATAATAGAATCTCTTGCAGGATCTGCTCGAGTGGTAACTGCCCACAGAACTTCGTCCATATCATGAACATTAACATCATCATCGACAACCACAAAAAATTTTGTTAACGCAAGTTGTCCAAGACCCCATAACCCCATCATGACCTTTTTTGCTTGACCTGGGTATCGCTTTTTAATTGAAATTATTCCAATTCCTTGAAACCAACCTGCTGCAGGCATAGCAAAATCTACCACTTCTGGTTGGAACATTTTTATCAATGGCAAAAATGAACGCTCAATGACTTTTCCAATAAACGCATCTTCTAAGATCGGTTTTCCAACCACCGTTGTAAGATAGATCGGTTTTCGTCTTTGCATAATTCCTGTCAGAGTAAATGTTGGAAATGGTTCTTTTGGAGTATAATACCCAGTATGATCTCCAAACGGTCCTTCATCCCTAACAGCTGTAGGATCAACATATCCCTCAAGAACCAATTCAGCATTTGCTGGGACTTGCAAATCAATGGTTTTACATTTTACAGTTTTGATTCCTTTCTTTCTTGTAATTCCAGCAAACAAATACTTGTCAAATCCTTCTGGAACCGGAGCAACAGCCGAAAAAACTGTGGCTGGTTCACTACCAATAATTATCGCTACTTCAATTTTTTTCCCCCTCTCTTTTGAAATATCATGATGATGTGCACCTCTCTTGTGCTTTTGCCAATGCATTATGGCATGTGTACTATCAAGAATTTGTATTCTATACACTCCTAAATTTCTTACACCTGTTTCAGGATGTTTTGTCGCAACTAACCCAAATGTAATGAACTTTCCTGCATCATTTGGCCAAGTTTTTAGGATGGGAATCTTGTCAAACGATGGATTATCATTAATAACTTCAGTGACCGGGCCACTTTTTTCCAATTTTGAAAACGAATCACTCATTTTGGAAAGTTCTGGAAGTTTTTTTATCTTATTGAAAATTCCAGAAGGTATTTCCATTTTAGTCATGTCTACAATCCTTTGACCAATCTCAGTAAAGTCAGTGGTTTCCAATCCAATCTCTAATCTTTTCAAAGAACCAAACGCATTGCCCAATACCGGCATGTCATGGCCCTTTACATTTTCAAAAAGAATTGCTGGACCATTAGCATACATCGCCCTCCTCAAAATTTCGGCAATTTCTAAATCTGTATCTACCTCAGTTTTTACTCGCTTTATCTCTCCCGCATTTTCCAATTCTTGAATAAATTGTGGCATATCTTCTATTGGCACGTCTCTTGTGATCTCTGTTAGAGCAGTATAAGCTTAACTAGATTTGTCTAATGTTGTGTTTGCCAAGAAAAATATTAACACATGTATTTTAATTCTAAAGTTTGGGGAAATTCTTATTGACAGAGCAAAAATGTGCCGTTTGTAAGGGGGATGGTATCATTGAATTGTTAGGTTCACAATGTCCATTTTGCAATGGTACTGGTGAATATACAAAAATTGCCGAGTCATACATCACATCTCATATCTGCCAATGCATATTCTTAGACAGAAAAGTTTGTCCTTTGTGTGAGCAAAGATGTCATCACGATACACCAAATAAACCAAAAGTTTTGATTGGACCTGTTTAGATTTCTAGAATTTAATCTATTGGAGGCAGTTCACTCTTTTTTCCATGTCCCCCAGAACCAAATTTACAATAGAAACACAAATCTGATTGCATGTAATTTAATTTTTGAATTTGGATGGCGCCTAGTTTCAAAGCAATTTTTGTTAACAATCTGTATTTGAATGGCATTGCTGGAATGACTTCTTCTATGTATACTTTGTAATGATCAGGACAGAATTTTAGGGTGATCCTTGTTGGTTCTTTTCCTTTTGTATTTACTTGTTTTGTAAAGTTGATCTGTTCTCTAATGTATTCATGCTTAGGACACGGACAATCTTTTCCTCTAGGGTGTTCGTATGCAGGTGTATTTTTCCAGTCAAATTCTGGATATTCTTTTTCGAAATCGTCCAATGATTAATTAGTTAAATCTGTGCATATAAAACTTGGTCAATTTTTGAATAATTCAAAGCTAAACAAACTATTCCACGAACGATGATGATCAAAATATAAATAAACTACACATAAGGTAAGGAAATCATATGGCTACTAAACGCAAAACAAAGGCAAAAAGACGAACAAAGGCAAAAAGACGAACAAAGGCAAAAAGACAAACAAAGGTAAAAGGACGAACAAAGAAAGACTTAGAATCAAAAATTGCACAACTAGAAGCCAAATTATCAAAGCTTTCATCTGAGGTAAGTGGTAAAGCAGAGGCTCAGAAAGCACC
>JAEHKQ010000174.1 GCA_016838795.1 Nitrosopumilales archaeon | reverse complement strand
TGCAGGAACTCGTAAACAGTTTATTCCAAGCATAGTGTCTCCGTCTGACCTTCCGCCTAGGGACATCTGGTAAATTGGGTACATGTCCTTTCCAACCCTACTTCCGCCACCATAAAATCCAATAGTTGCAATTCCATGTTGTCCACAAGAGTTTGGGCATCCACTAATTTTGATTGAAGAGTCTCTTAATTCATCATCCTCGTCTAGTTTTAGTTCAAGGAATTTTCTTTGGATTTCTTTTGCGAGTCTATGAGAATTTGTTAATGCCAAATTACAAGATGATGTCCCTGTACAGCCAATTGGTGTAGCCATTGTTAATGCACCGGATTTAGCTAAACCAACTTCCAGTAGTCTTGAATACATTCTTGGTAAATCATCCTCACGAACCCATCGCAATGCCATATCTTGTGAAAAACCGTTTCTTGCAAGTCCTTCACCTGAAAATTCCTTACAAATATTGGCAATTTCCCTAAGCTGATTAGCAGTGATGTCACCAGCCTCTAAAGTGATGAAAACAGAACGATATCCATCTTGCTTTTGTTTGAAAGTGTTAGTTTTGTACCATCTTGAATAACCATCTGGGTTAGAGTTTCCTCCACTTTCAGAAATTGTAATTGGTTTTTTGATTTCTTCAGGAGTGTAATCGATGTGTAGTTTTACAATAACTGATTGAGTGGCTCTTACGATAGCTCGTTCCTTTAGCACCAAGTTTTGGAATTTTTCCCATCCCATTTCATTTACCAAGTAGCGCATTCTGTTTCTTGCCATGTTTTTTCGATCTCCCATTCTATCAAAAATTCTCAAGACAGCAATTGAGGTGTATAATAGATCCTCCTCTGGGGTAAACTCCTCTAATTGATATCCTACAAAGGACTTGTTACCCAAGCCTCCTCCAAGGAAAATTTTGAAGCCTCGTTGTTCCTTTCCATCAACCTCTCTTGTTTGTGGCAAAATGCCAACGTCACACATCCTTACCATTCCGTGTTTTTCACAGCATGTGAAATTGAACTTGAATTTACGTGGAAGATTTTGGTTCAATGGATTTCTTAGTAGGAATTGAGCGGTTGCAATGGCATATGGTGTTGCGTCAAATTTTTCTTCAGCACAAACTCCTGAAAGAGGACTACACATTACATTTCTGACGGTGTTTCCACATGCCTCTCGTGTAGTTAAACCAACTTCAGCTAAGCCACGCATGACTTCTGAAACATCTTCTAAAACTATCCAATGGAGTTGGATGTTTTCTCTTGTTGATACATGTGCACTTCCAATTGAAAATGCTTCGCTTAACTGTGCAATTTGTTCAAGTTGGTTTGGATAAATTTTTCCCGCTGGAATTTTAATTCTAACCATGGCATAATCTCCCGTCATTCGTGTACCATATGCACCATGTTGTAATCTGAATCGTCTAAAGCTGTCTTCATCATACTTTCCTTGACGAAATAGCTTGACAGTTTTTGCAAAGTTTTCTGCTTCTTCTATTCTTGACCAGTTAACACTAGATGTTTTAGAACCAGGACTTGTTTGTTTTAGATTGGGTGCAGTCAATACTAAACAAATTCCTTCAAGTTTAGATATAAATTTTTGAAACAAGGAATTTTAACAGATACGCTTGAATTTTGCGTCATAACTTGCCGCTATACCTCATTCTAAATTTTTAGAATAAAGTTAGTACTACCTAATAACATGAAAAGCAAATTTGTGGGAAACTATTAATGTGTTCAAAGTAAGATTGCGTTCGTGCAAGAATCTGTTAATGCTGAATCAACAAAAATTTTTGCTGATGTAAAAGAAGTTGATATTACTAGAGCAATTGTAAATGAGTTTCATTCAGTTTTAGTTGACAGGGCAGAATCCGATGTTATAATAATTGGTGCTGGTCCTGCAGGATTAACTGCTAGTAGAGAATTAGCATCCATGGGATTCAAAGTTCTAACAATTGAACAAAACAATTACCTTGGAGGGGGTTACTGGCTTGGCGGATACATGATGAATCCGGTAACAGTTCGTGGACCAGCTCAAAAAATTTGGGATGAACTTGGAATACCATACAAAGAAGTTTCAGATGGATTGTTCTTAACGCCAGGTCCACACGCAGTTTCTAAACTAATAGCAAGCGCATGCGATGCGGGTGTAAAGTTTTTGAATTTAACAAAGTTTGATGATTTGGTTTTAAAAAATGGTAGAGTTTCTGGAGTTGTTGTAAACTGGATGCCAGTTTCGGCTCTACCTAGAAACATTACTTGTGTTGATCCTATTGCATTAGAATCTAAAATTGTCATAGATGCATCGGGACACGACTCTGTTGCGGTAAAGCGACTTGTAGATCGTGGATTAGTGGAATGGAAGGGAATGAATCCTATGAACGTTGAAGAAGGTGAAGACCAAGTTGTGCATAAAACAGGAGAGGTTTATCCTGGATTGATTGCGGCAGGAATGTCAGTCACAGAAACTCACGGCTTGCCGCGAATGGGCCCAACATTTGGTTCGATGTTATTCTCTGGCAAGAAAGCAGCAGAAATTGTTGCTGCCAAAATTAAAGAGTTAGGCAAATAACTAACGTTTTTTAATATTTTTTATTGAAAATATCAAAAATTTTTCTTTATGACGAACCAGCAATTCCTGAAATTGGATTTTCGAGACTAGGGGATTTTCTGAAACAAACCTTTAACGTTCAAATAGAACAACGAAAAAACATTTTCCAATCTGCAAATGATTCCATAGCAAGTGAGATTGCTGCATCTAGAATTTTCAAGACAAGACAACCTTTCGAAAAACATGAACCAACAACTGAGGAAGTATCTTTTGAGAAAGCTAGTTTTCTTGATTCAACAAAAACTGAAAACATCGTGATGTATGACGGCTTTGAATTTCACAAAGCGGTAACAAAATTGATACCAGAAAATGAGATGACGTCAGATCAATTTCATATAATTTTCACAAACAAATTTACCTGTACATATGACCAAACCGACTTTCGATATCATGGTAGAGCACTAATTGCTTCAAACCCATCTGTTATCTCCACAACCGGAATAATAGAGGCACCGGCAAAACCAAAGGCATACTATTTTGAGTTGATTTCAAACATGACCCAGGGGCTGAATCTTGAATCGATCAAGAAGAAATACCAAGGAATGTATCTAGAATATCATGATGCAAAACTTTCTCAAGTAGTGGAAGGATATCTTTTGCAAGCAATATTTTATTATCTTACTGGCGATCCTTTTTGTGACAAGCGAGAGTGCAGACTTTTCAATGCACACTGGCAAAAGGATTTGTTGTATTCTCAGTTAGAGATAGCAAAGTTGTGTGACAAACATCAAGAGATTCTAAACAATTGGTGAATGACTTAAATTA